>JBGTEW010000132.1:0-9905 GCA_041747615.1 Burkholderiaceae bacterium
TGATAAACCCTGATTCGTAGATTCCGCGCAACAACGGCACGCGACCCAGCAGCACATCGTATGGAATCAGGCTCGTGTCCCGCCGCAGCAACTGCATCGCAAGCACCGCGACGATGCTGCCGAGGCCGACGACATCGAACGTGGCACCGGGCAGCACCATCGCAAACCCGGCAACGATCAGCAGGACACGCTCGACAATGTTCGCGCGCTTGATCGCCCACCCCTGAAACCCTGCGGCGATCGCCCCAATGCTCACTGCGGCCGAGAATGTCACCCATGCAATCGAGGTCCAGTCCGCCGTGGCCAAGTTCTTGATCGAGCCGGTCAGCAACAGTCCCTGGCCCGCAGGTTCGAGGACGAACATGAACGGCAACAGGAACGCCGGTACGGTGTACTTCCAGCAGTGCAGTGTGGTCTTGTAGGGATCACCGCCGGTGATCGCCGCCGCGGCGAACGGCGAAAGCGCCGTGGGTGGTGAAACTTCCGAGAGCACTGCGTAGTAGAAAATAAACATGTGTGCCGCAAAATCGGGCACGCCAAGCTTGATCAGCGCCGGCGCGGCAATCACTGCACAGATGATGTATGACGCGGTCACGGGTACGGCAAGCCCCACGACCCAGACCACCAACCCGGTAAAGATGGTGGTTAGCAGTAACGAGCCGCCGGCGTACGAGATGACGATGCTGCTGAACTTCAGCCCCAGGCCGGTGAGCGTCACCACCCCGACGATGATTCCCGCGCCGGCGCAGGTCGCAGCGACGTTCACGACGCCCGTCGAACCGCCCGCCAGCGCCTTGATAAACCCTGATTCGTAGATTCCGCGCAACAACGGCACGCGACCCAGCAGCACATCGTATGGAATCAGGCTCGTGTCACGCCGCAGAAAACTCGTCGCGAAGGCGACTGCGGTCGCGTAGAAGACCGACAGCACCGGCGAATATCCCATCAGCATGAAGACGACGATCGATATCAGCGACAGAAAATGGAACCAGTACTTCTTCGTCAGGTTCCACGCCGTGTCGACTTTGGCAAACGTCGTGCTGCTCATGCCGAACTTGCGCACATCGATCTCGACCATCATCAGCAGCGCCAGGTAGTACAGCCCGGTCGGAATGATCGCCATCAGCAGAACATCGAGATACGAAATCTTCAGGAATTCGGCGATCAGGAAAGCCGCCGCGCCGAGCACCGGCGGCGAGATGATCGCCCCCAGTCCGCCAGCGGCGAGAAGACCGCCCGCCGCGTTTTTTTCGTAGCCGGCTTTTGCGAGCATCGGATACGCCGCCGACCCGATGGTCACCGTGGTCGCGACACCTGAGCCCGAAGGACCGCCAAGCAGGAACGACGACAGCACGACCGTGCGCCCCGCGCCGGAGGGCTTGCCGCCCATCGCCGAGAATGAAAAATCGATAAAAAACTTTCCGGCGCCGGAGTACTGCAGAAACGCGCCAAAGATGGTAAACAAAATGATCAGCGACGATGAAACATCGATCGCAACGCCGTAGATGCCTTCGAGCGTCATGTACATGTGCCCGATAAAGCGACCGATGCCGTAACCGCGATGAGTCCACGGCGGCGGCAGCTCCGGGCCGAACAGCGCATACAGAATGAAGGCCATGCACACGGCCGGCATGATCCAGCCAGTCGTACGGCGCATCGCTTCCATGACTAGCGCAATCAATATCACGCCCCACACGATGTCCCAGGTGTTGGGCGACGTGTTGCGGTCAAAGAAATCGTCGCCACCCTGCAGCAGGTAGACCACGACGCCGATCGACGCCAGCACCGCAAGCCAGTCCCACACCATGATGCGGTGACGAAAGCGTTTGGCGACCGGAAAAGCCAGAAAGCACAACGCCAGGATCATTGCCACGTGCAGCGAGCGCAACCGGTACGCCGGCACGATCGCATAGGCGGCATACAGGTGAAACAGGGAGATGCCGACCGCGACAAACGTAACGAACACGCCAAGCCAGCCAACGAGCTTGTTGGCGTGTCCCTCTTCCTCCTCGATGAACTCCTCGGCGCGGTGCAGCGCCTCTTCGCTGATTTCAGCGACAGGCTCCGGCCGCGCTTGCTCAGCGCTCAAGTCAACTCGCCTAGTTCAGTTTTACGCCCTTCTCGCTGAAGTACTTCACGGCGCCCGGGTGAAACGGGATCGGGCTGGCCGCCGCCTTCTGGTTTTCGAGCTTGAAGTTGGTTGCCTCCTTGTGCACATTGATCAGATCCTGGCGCTTCTCGAAAATGGTCTTCACGATGTTGTACGCAGTCTTGTCGTCCATCTTTTCGTGCGCGACCAGGATGTTCATCACGGTGGCCTGTTTGTTGTCGGACGCCATGCCGCGGTAGGTGTCCTTCGGAATCACGTCCTGCACATACAGATCGCCCCACTTCTTGTTCATCGCCGGCACCAGCTCGGCATGATCGATCAGCTTGACCGTCGTGCCCGGCGTGTTGGCAATATCGGTGACCGCTGCAGTCGGCAAACCGCCCACCCAAAAGAACGCGTCTACTTTCTTGTCCTTCATCGCGTTGACCGATTCGGCAACGCTGAGGCGCTCGCGTGTCATGTCCTTGTCGCGGTCGAGCCCTGCGGCCTCGATCACGCGGAAGGCCATCACTTCGGTCGCGCTGCCCGGCGAGCCGGTCGAAACCCGCTTGCCTTTCAGGTCGCCGATCTTGTTGATGCCGGTGCCCTCGACCGTCACGACGTGCATGCGGTTGGGGTAAAGGACCATCAGCGTCCTGAGCGGCACCTTGTTGCCCTGAAACTTTTGCTCGCCCTTATACGCATCCTGCGCCGCGTCGGTCATCGACAGCCCGATATACGGCTTGCCGCTGCCGATCAGCTTCAGATTGTCGACCGAGCCGCCGGTGACTTCGGCAGTGGCCTGCATGCCAGGAACATGCTTGGAAAGCACGTCGGCAATACCGCCGCCCATGGGGTAGTAAACACCGCCGGTGCCGCCGGTGCCGATCGAGATGTTCTGTGCCGCCACCAGTGCGGCAAAGCCACCCAACGAGACCGCGAGTGCGGCCGCAAAGTACCGTTTCATGATGTCTCCTTTTAAAAGCGTCAACGCACTGGGAGGCATGATAGCCATGCCACCGCCTGCTCACAACGCAGCGCGGTGGAGGGCAAACCCGTACGCAGGCCTAGGCATTATCGGATGGCGCCAGCCGCTCCAGCCCCAGCTCGTTGAGCGACGTCACGCCGAGCAGCGCCATATCCTGCGAGATCTCGGCTGTAAGCAGGCGGATCGCGTGCGCGACCCCCGCTTCGCCGCCGATCGCTGCGGCGTAGATGAACGGCCGTCCGATGAAAACGAAATCTGCGCCGAGTGCGAGCGCTTTCAGGACGTCGGTGCCGCGTCGGAGGCCACCGTCGATCATCACTTTCATCGGCCCCTTGGCGCGCACGATCTCCGGCAGCACGCGCAGCGGCGCGACCGCGCCATCGAGTTGGCGTCCGCCATGATTCGACACGATGACCCCGTCGACGCCGTGGTCGACAGCGATGCGGGCATCGTCCGCCGCCAGGATGCCTTTCAGCACCAGCCTGCCCTTCCACAGGCGACGCATCAGATCGACGTGCGCCCACGACAATCGGTCGCGGTCACTGAATTGGCGCACTGCATCGCGCGAGATGATCGGCACGCCTCGAGTTGCGCTCGTGTTTTCGAAGTGCGGCATGCCGCGCCTGACCAGTGTTCGCATCAGCGTTCCGATCGTCCATCGCGGGCGCACGATTCCGTCGCATGCCAGCCGCAATGTCGGCCGCAATGGTGTCGAGAAGCCAACGCGGACATTGTTCTCGCGGTTTGGCAGCACGGCCGTGTCGACCGTCAGCACCAGAGTTCGGTAGCCGGCGCCATGCACGCGCTGAACCAGTGCTTCGATCCTTGCCTCATCGCCCGGCAAATACGCCTGAAACCAGGTGACGCGCGGTGCGGCCGCGGCGACTTCCTCCAGACGGATCAGCCCGGTGCTGCTGACGATCATCGGAATGCCGGCCTTGTCGGCCGCACGCGCCAGCGCGAGATCACCTTCGTAGGCAATCAGGGCGCTGATGCCCATCGGCGCGATGCCGAACGGTGACGAGTAAACCTCACCGAAAAGCTCGGTCTGCTGCGAGCGGCGGGAAACATCGACCAGCACCCGCGTCACGAACGACCATGCCCGGAACGCCGACTCGCAGGCGTGCAGCGAAACGTTGTCTTCAGCACCGCCCGCCGCATAGCCGAAGATCGGGCGCGGCAGGTGCTTGCGAGCGGCGACCTCGAAGTCGGCCAGCGACAGGATGTTGCGCAACGCGCGTGGCATCCTCTAACCGGCCGATGCGCGGTTGTTAGACGCGGCCTTGCTCGTTCGTGGTGTCCTTTCGCGCGTCTGCCGGTAGCTCGCCCACCACGCGGCCGCGTCCGGCTGGGTCCATGCCATCCGGCTTGACGAACGGTCCAGTGCCTCGACGACTGCCTGCGCGCTTTGCGGGCGCAATGCGCGGTCCTTTTGAAGACAGGCGGCAATCACGGCGTCGAGTGCTTCCGGAACTGCGATGCCGCTGTCCGACACTTTCGGCGCAGGCGTATGCAGAACCTGGTTGCTGATGGCCAGGCTGTCATCGCCATCAAAAATGGGCTTGCCGGTCAACAGGAAGTAGCCGACCGCGCCAAGCGCATAGATGTCGGACCGCGCATCGACGTCGGCCGGGTTCACGAGACGCTCCGGGGCCATGTAACGGGGCGTACCGAGAATTTTCAACTGCTTGGTGATGTCGCGTGTTTCAGCGCGCTCGAGATTCTTGACCAGCCCGAAGTCGAGCAGCTTGACAACGTCATCCTCACCGCGGCGGCAAAGCATCACGTTTTCCGGCTTCACGTCGCGATGAACCAGCCCACGCAAGTGGGCTTCGCGCAGCGCCGCGGCTACCTGGCGAAGGACATGAATGGCTCGTCCCGGCGGCACCGGCCCCGAGTGCGCCACGAGCTCAGCCAGGGTGACACCATCCAGATACTCCATCACGTAGTACGGCTGGCCGTCGCGCGTGCGGCCGAAGTCATAGATCTCCACAGTATTCGGGTGCAGCAGCTGGCTCGCCAGCTGCACCTCGCGCTCGAAGCGATGGATGAACTCGTCGGTCGCGACGTGTTTCTTCAGTACCTTGATCGCGGTTGGGCGCTTCAGCAGTGCGTGGCGCGCCAGATAGATCGTCGCCATTCCGCCATCGCTCAACTCGCGCTCGAGCGTGTACGCGCCCAGACGCTGCAACCGTCCATACTGCCGCTGCAACCGAGACAGCATGAAGGCAGACATCAGCGCCGCAGCGAGCGAGAGCACCGTGAGGCCGCCGATCACAGCAAAACTGATCGACAGGAACCGCAGCGTGCTGAATGCCTCATCGGTCGAGATCTCGGCAATCACACCGACGTCGTAGTCCGGCAGCCACCGCCACACGCCGATCACTTCATCGCCGCGATAGCCACGATAGGGGCCGGGCACGATGCCGTGGCGTTCGATCTGCGTTACCTTCGATCGTGCCGCGATCGCCAACGCCGCAGCGCGTGTCAATGGTCGCGCGGCAGGCTCGATAGTAGGCACATAGCCTTCTTCGAGGTTGCCGCCGGGATCGCGCACCGGAACCAGGAAGGCAGCGTCCGTCCCGCCAGTCGCCGGGAGCACGCCGGCAGTCACAAGCTGTTCGGCAAAACGCGTCGATGTCAGCATCAAGCCGTCATCCGAGAACGCATAGGCCTCGGAAGTCTCGCCGGAGCGGGCTGCCGAAAAGATCGTGTCGAGCTCACGGTCCGTTTCAACTCCCATCGCGAGAACCGCAAACGGCTGCTCCCTGCCAATGCGTATCGGCGCAAGAAACCACGCAACAGGCCGCGCCTGTCCGGACGCTCCACGTACCGAAATCTCTCGTTCGGGATAAGGGCGCACGAACTGCGGCGTGCCGTCGACCGCAACGTCGAGGCGGTTGCGAAAGGCAGCGCTTCGTATCCGATGCCCGCACCGTTCGGGATCCTTCGAAGAAAGCACCAGTCCGCTGCGATCGAGGATACGGAACGCCACCACGCCGTCGGTCGCCAACGAAGACTGGACGCGCTTGACGAGCTCTTCAGCTTCAGCGGTGCACTTGGCAGGCGTTGGACCGTCGCGTTTTTCGCCCGCGAGGCCACCTGCGCGCGCCACTACATCAGGTTCCCTGGCGATGCGCGCGGCTTCGGTCATATGCTCGCCGATCCACACGTCGAGTCCCTTGACGACGGTTCCCAGCAGAGCCTCGAGCGTGGCAGTGCGCGTCTGTTCCAGCGAGTCGCGTACGCCGTGATAGGCCCAGTACCCAAGACCTATCAGCAGCGCCCCCAGCAGAACTGTGGCGGCGTTGCGCCACGTTTCGGTTTCGATCAGATCAGCAAGAATATTCGGGATCGAGTTCGCTGGCGCTTCGGCGTCACCGGCGCCGATATCCAGGATCGGGCCGCGTGGCGGTGGATCTCCGGCAGTCGTCTCGGGTTCGCTCATCGCGTCTGGTTTTGCCGCATTGCAGTGGCGGCACCGTTGCATGCTACCGCGAGACTTTCGTACTAAAGTGCCGGAGCGTGAGACAACGCATGAGATTTCGGGCCCAACAACTGCAGCACAAGGTCGCGATTCGCGAAGTCGGCCACTTCCACGACACGCGCGGCCTGGGTCTGGCAAACGTCTATGCAGCGATGAGCGTCGGAGTTACGCGTTTCGACGCTTCCCTTGCGGGCATCGGCGGCTGCCCGCATGCACCGGGCGCGAGTGGCAACGTCGCCACCGAGGACCTGGCGTTTATGCTCACCAGCAGGGGCCGGCAGACCGGCATTGATTTGCACCAGTTGCTCGCCCTGCGCGCCAAAGTGGCAGACTGGCTGCACGGCGAAACGCTGCACGGGACGTTATGGCGTGCCGGTTTGCCGAAGACCTTTAATAACGACAGCGCGACCGCAGTCGCTTAGGAGACACTATGACGCATTCAATCACACGCCGCGCAGCTCTGATGGTTGCGGCAACTGCGATTTCACTGGCGGCCGTTCCCGCTTTGGCGCAAGGCGCGACCCGAGTCATTCTGCCGGTCAGCGCCGGTTCAGGTGTGGATACGATCATGCGCGCCGCGAGTCCCGCGCTGGCAAAGGCATTGGGCCAGCCTGTCGTGATCGAGAACATGCCGGGTGCCGGTGGCATCACCGGCACATCTGCGATCGTTAAGGCTGCGCCCGACGGGCAGACGATCGGCGTCGTTTCCAACAATCATGTCATCAACCCGAGCGTGTTCCGAAAAATGCCGTTCGACTCGATCGCCGACATCACGCCGATTTCGGTGATCGGCGCCACGCCGTTCGTGCTGGTCGTCAATCCTGCCAAAGTGCCCGCTAAGAACGTCAAGGAGTTGGTCGCGTTTCTGAAAGCAAAGCCAGACGCCTACAACTACGCATCGTCGGGTAACGGAACGATCATCCATCTGGCAGGCGCAATGTTTCTGGAGGAAGCCGGCGTCGATGTCAGGCATGTGCCTTACAAAGGCACCGGACCGATGGTGACCGACCTGCTCAGCGGCCAGGTCGAGATGGGCGTCGTGGCATTGCCGGCCGCACAAGCGCATATCAAGAGCGGAGGCTTGCGGGCGATCGGGGTCGGCGGCAAGACGCGCGCCGCGGCGGCGCCGGATATCCCGACGCTGGCAGAACAGGGCCTCCCCAACTACGATGTCGCCGGCTGGTTCGCGGTCATCGGGCCCGCCAAACTGCCGGCTGCCGAGACGGCGCGAATCCATTCCGCATTCGTGACCGCCTTTGCATCGCCCGATGTGCGCGAAGCGATGGACAAGCAGGGCAACCTGATCAACCCGACGACGCCCGCGGCGGCGGCAGAATTCTTCCGCTCGGAGCTCGCCCGATACGCGGCGCTGATCAAGAAGGCGAACGTCAAGGTCGAGTAATGGCCGGTCTGGCCGAGAATCCGGTCCGCACTGTCGGTGCAGCCAGTGCAATGCACGCTGGTGCGTCACAAGCCGCTCCGCAACCGCTGCGTGGCTTGCGCGTTGTCGAGTTCACGCACATGGTGATGGGACCGACGTGCGGCATGGTTCTGGCCGACCTGGGCGCAGAAGTGATCAAGGTTGAGCCAATCGACGGCGATCGAACGCGCCGTCTGCTCGGCGCTGGCGCGGGCTTTTTCCCGATGTTCAATCGCAACAAGAAAAGCATCGCGATAGACCTGCGCAGTCCGGTCGGGGCTGAAGTGGCGAGAGACCTGGCGGCGAGCGCCGATATCGTCCTCGAGAACTTCAAACCGGGGACGATGAATAAGTACGGTCTCGACTATGTAAGCCTGTCAGCCGCGAATCCAAGGTTGATCTACGTCAGCCATAAGGGATTTCTGCCCGGCCCATACGAGCATCGAACCGCACTGGACGAAGTCGTGCAGATGATGGGCGGGCTGGCGTACATGACCGGCCGCCCGGGCGATCCGTTGCGCGCGGGCAGCAGTGTTAACGACATCATGGGCGGGATGTTCGGCGCGATCGGTGCGCTTGCCGCACTGATCCAGCGCGGCATTACCGGCGAAGGCATGGAAGTGCAGTCGGCGCTGTTCGAGAACAACGTGTTTCTGATGGGCCAGCACATGCTGCAGTTCGCAATGACCGGCAAGCATCCGGCGCCGATGCCGGTGCGCGAGTCGCCCTGGGCGGTATACGACGTGTTCACTGTCAGGGACGGCGAGCAGATCTTTCTGGCAGCGGTCAGCGATGCGCAGTGGTTCACGTTCTGCGACGCACTCGGTTTCACCGATCTGAAAACGGATCCCGCACTCGCCACCAACAACCAACGAGTCCATGTGCGTCCGACGTTGCTGACCATTCTGCGCGAACGGCTTGCACAGCGAACGGCCGACGACCTTGCGTCCCTGTTCGAAAAAGCCGGACTGCCGTTCGCGCCGATCCGCAGGCCCGAAGATCTGTACGACGATCCGCACCTGAATGCCACCGGCGGCCTGGCCGATGTTCTGCTGCCCGATGGCCACAAGGCCGGACACGCGGTAAAGACAACGTTGTTCCCGATCACCTTGCAGGGCGCTCGCCTCGGCGTACGCATGAATCCGCCGAAAATGGGAGAGCACACCCGGGAGTTGCTCGGCAGCATCGGTTATTCATCGGAGAAGATCGATGCGCTGCTGTCGCAAGCCGCAGTTGCGGAGACTACGTTTCCAGCCTTGCATCCATCGTGATCTTCGCCTTCATCAGCTTCGACACCGGACAGCCTTCCTTTGCCCTGGTGGCGATCTGCATGAATTTCGCCTGATCCGCGCCGGGAATTCTTGCGACGACGTTCAAGTGACTGGAGGTGATCTCGAACCCTTCGCCGACCTTGTCGAGCGTCACCTCGGCCTGCGTTTCGATTTTCTCCGGCGTCATGCCTTCGTTGCCGAGCATCAGTGATAGCGCCATCGAAAAGCAGCCGGCATGCGCGGCGCCGATCAGCTCTTCGGGATTCGTTCCCTTGCCGTTTTCGAAACGCGACTTGAACCCATAGGGCGCGTCCTTCAGCACGCCGGTTTCGGTCGAGATCGTGCCGCCGCCGTCCTTGATGCCGCCTTTCCAGACTGCGGATGCTTTCCTGGTGGCCATGATGACTCCTCTTCGCTGTGGGGATGATCGATACGCATGCGGCATGCCCGGTTCGGCGACAGGTGGGGAGCGCAGAACGTTATTCTTGCGCGAAACTCTCGGAGAATGCATGACAAAGCAACTGGCAAGTTCGCTGACACCGTGAGCGACCGCGCTGCCGACGCCGCGGGGCTGCGCACGCTGTTGGCGGCGCAGCCGAACGATCGCGTCGCCTGGCACAACCTTGCAGCCGCGGAAGGGGATCTTGGCC
>JBGTEW010000133.1:0-7861 GCA_041747615.1 Burkholderiaceae bacterium
TCGGAGATCGACGCGCGATCCCCCGGATGGTTCTGCCCGCCGGAATGTTCGATCTTGATCGAACCCATCGTTGCCGCCACTCGGCCGGTCGTTTCCCAGTCCAACTTGTGTGCGATGCCGAACAGCAAGCCGGCGCGGTACGCGTCACCGCAGCCGGTCGGATCGACCGGTTCGCGCACCGGCGCGATAGGGACCTTCAGCGTCCTGCCGTTGGTGTGGATTTCGGAGCCGGCGCCGCCTTGCGTGATGATGAGTGCCCGCACTTTGCCTGCCAGCTCGGCGAGTGTGAGCTGCGTCCGGTCGGCCAGCAGCTTCGCCTCGTAGTCGTTGACTGCCACGTAGCCGGCACGCTCGATGAACCAGCGCAGCTCCTCGCCGGAGAACATCGGTAACTGCTGGCCCGGGTCGAACACGAACGGAATGGAATGGGTGGCAAACTGCTCGGCATGCTGCAGCATGCCGTCGCGGCCATCCGGCGCCACGATGCCGAGCTTGATCGAACCGTCGCCGGGAATGCGGTTCAGGTGCGATTGCGACATGGCTCCGGGATGAAACGCAGTGATCTGATTGTTGTCGGCGTCGGTCGTGATGAAGGCCTGCGCGGTAAAGCTCTGCTCGATCTGTCGCACGAAGCGGCGGCTGATCTGCAGCCGATCCAACCGTTCGAGATAAGGCTCGGAGTCCTGGCCCACGGTGGCCATCGGCCACCCCTCACCGTCCAGCAGTTTGATGTTGTAGGCAATGTTGCCGGCGCATCCGCCGAACTCGCGCCGCAGCTCCGGGACGAGAAAAGCGACATTCAGAATGTGCACCTGGTGCGGCAGGATATGGTCGGCGAACCGGCCGCCGAACACCATGATCGAGTCATACGCGATCGAACCGCAGATCAGAGTACTCAACGGATCGCCTAAATGAAGAACGGGTAGACGAGAAAGCCGGCGGGCTGAACTCCGCGCGCTTCGAAGAAGATGCGAATCGTGTAATCGCTCCCGCTGGCGAAGCCTTCCTCGATGCGCGATGACGGCTCGCCGGCGGCGGCGAGGTAATCGGCCGGCGTAAAGACCTTGCGCGCGACGGGCTGGTTACGCGAATCGGTCAACGCCACCTCGAGGGCCGGCAATGCCTGCCGGAACGACGCGCGATTGCGGATCACTGCGGTCAGCTCCAGCACGTCGGTGCCCGGAATCGCCTGCAATTCGCTGCCGATGACCGCCAGTTGATCGACCTGCGTCGGCCAGCCGACGGTGCATCCGAATACGCCGCACAACGCCATCAGTACATCGCGCGCCTGTGGCGCACGCGCCAGCACGTCGGCGCGAAAGATCACGGCTATCTGCGCCACCAGCAACGCGACCAACAGCAGCGAGCCGCCGCTAAAGATGATCGAGAAGCCGCGCCGCGCGCTTGATTTTTCGGAGCGGATGAATTCAGGTTCTTCCTCGACAGCCGCTTCAGGCGCGACGCGCGATGGTCGAGCCTCGGTTTCCGCGGGCAGCGCCGCCAGTTCGATCACCTCGATCCCATCGACCACCGATCCCGCATCGGCCCGCTCGCGGCCTCCTGGCGCGATCAATGTCGGAACGCCGACTTCGGATTCAGCCTGCTCCTGGAGTTCGCGCTCACGCTTGCTTCGCGCGCGCCGCCTCGCCTCGTCCTCATTGCGCTCGGGCTGCGTAATTGGCAACGGAGCCGAGCGGCGCAGCGCGGCATTCGCGAGCGTCGCCGGTGCGGTAGGAGCAATTCGCAGAGTGGTTGCCGGACCGAGTGCGTGTCGGCTCGAGTCCCCGGTGGTGGTCGGTGCCGGGCGTGTCCGGGGACCGCGGCGCGTCGGCGCTGTCGATTCGGAGCGTGAGGTCCGCGTGCTCGGGCTTGCCGGCGGTGGTGCCGCTGGCCGAGCTATCGGCTGCGCCATTGGCTGGGTCAGAGCAGTTACCGTCCTCGTCTGAGCGAGCGCTGAATCGTCGACGTAGGTGAGGCTGCCGATCGCATCGAAAACCGCGCGGCACTGGCCGCAACGAACCAGTCCGCCACGCAGCTTGAGCTGGTCGGCCACGACCCGGAAGAGAGCGCCGCATTGAGGGCACTTGGTCGCGAGCGCCATCAGTCGCACACCTTCGCCGCGCGCTTCCCGGCCAGGCAGACCCAACCGTCCTCAGCGCCCCAGATCTGAAGCGACATTTCGTCGTCGGCCAGTCGATAGGCGGCAACGATATCGTCTGCTTGACGTTGCAGAATGCCCGACAAAACCAGTGACCCGGCTGGCCCCACGCGGGCAACAAGGGCGGGCGCTAGCAACTTCAGCGGGTTCGAAAGAATGTTGGCGAGCACGATGTCGAAGGTGGTTGCACTCTGGCTCAATCCGCGCGGATCAGTGTAGCTGGCGGCCACGCCGTTGGCGGCAGTGTTGGCGCGCGCAGCATCGAGCGCCTGCGGATCGATATCGGTGCCGACGACACTGCGTGCGCCCAACTTTGCGGCGGCGATCGCGAGGATGCCGGAGCCGCAACCGTAGTCCAGAGCGCTGACGCCCGGAACAACGTTCTGCTCGAGCCATGCCAGGCACAAACGCGTCGTCGGATGGGTGCCGGTGCCGAACGCCACGCCCGGATCCAGCCGCACGACAACCGCCTGCTCATCCGGCGGTTGATGCCAGCTGGGAACGATCCAGAGCCGCTCGCTGATGCGCGTGGGGGTGAACTGCGATTGAGTGACTTTCACCCAATCCGCGTCCTCGATGGTGACGCGCTGCTCGATCACGAGCGCTGTTTTCGTTGTCAAGCTTGCCGCTTCAACGATCGCATCGCCGCGATCGGCGTCGGCGAGCACGCGCAGCCGGCTGTGGACCCAACCGGCGGAGTGTCCGGCGGGCTCTGACCCCGGCTCGCCGTACAAAGGCTGTTCATCGGCGGTGTCGGCGTAGGCATCTTCGATCGATACCGATAGCGCGCCGGATTCGATCAGCGCATCGGAAAGTGCATCGGCAGAACGCTCGTCGGCACGCAGCGTGATCTCAACCAGCACGGTGGAGCCCGCTACGCAAGGTGACGTGCTGCGAGCCGCTTTTCCAGGTAATGAATGCTGGTGCCTCCCAGCACAAACTTTTCATCGATCAGCAGCTCGCGATGCAGCGCAAGGTTGGTCTTGATGCCTTCAACGACCATTTCCGACATGGCAATCCGCATGCGCGCCAGTGCCTGATTGCGTGTGTCGCCGTAACAGATCACCTTGCCGATCATCGAATCGTAGTTGGGCGGAACGAAATAGCCGGTGTACGCATGCGAGTCAACGCGTACGCCGGGCCCGCCGGGGGGGTGCCAGGCAGTGATACGGTCGGGTGATGGCGTAAAAGTATATGGATCCTCGGCATTGATGCGGCACTCGATTGCATGCCCCTTCTGTTCGATGTCGCGCTGGCGCATCCGCAGTCTTTCGCCGGCCGCCACATGAATCTGCTCCTGCACGATGTCGATGCCGGTCACGAGTTCTGTCACCGGATGTTCGACCTGCACGCGCGTGTTCATCTCGATAAAGTAGAACTCGTTCCCCTCGTACAGAAATTCAAACGTTCCGGCGCCGCGGTAATTGAGCTTCTTGCATGCCTCGACGACTCTGTCGCCCATCTTGTCGACCATCCGGCGGTTAAGTCCGGGGGCCGGAGCCTCCTCGATCACCTTCTGATGGCGTCGCTGCATCGAGCAATCGCGTTCGCCCAGCCAGACTGCATTGCGGTACTGGTCAGCCAGTACCTGAAACTCGATATGGCGCGGATTCTCGAGAAACTTTTCCATGTACACGCCCGCGTTGCCGAACGCCGAAAGCGATTCCTGCCGAGTCATGTTGACAGCATTGAGCAGCGCAGCTTCGGTGTGGACGACGCGCATGCCGCGACCACCGCCGCCGCCGGTCGCCTTGATGATCACCGGATAACCGATGGCGCGCGCAATCTTGACGATTTCGCGCGGATCTTCGGAAAGCTGGCCGTTGGAGCCCGGAACGATCGGGACGCCTGCCGCCACCATCGCCTGCTTGGCCGATATCTTGTCGCCCATCGCGCGAATCGATTCGGGTCGCGGACCGATGAAGCAGAAGCCGCTTTTTTCCACCCGCTCCGCGAAGTCTGCGTTCTCCGACAAGAAGCCGTAACCGGGGTGAATCGCCTCGGCGTCTGTCACTTCGGCCGCGCTGATGATCGCCGGAATATTCAGATAACTGTCCCGGGCGGGCGCCGGTCCGATGCACACCGATTCGTCGGCGAGCTTCACATACTTTGCGTCGGTGTCGGCTTCCGAGTGCACGACGACCGTGCTGATCCCCATCTCGCGGCAGGCGCGCTGCACCCGGAGGGCGATCTCGCCGCGGTTAGCGATCAGGATCTTTTTGAACATGAATAGGCATGAGATCCGCGACGGGGCGCCACGGAGCGCTTCTGTTCGAGGCGTTATTCAATGATGAACAGTGGCTGGCCGTATTCAACCGGCTGGCCATTTTCAACCAGGATCTGCTTGACCGTGCCACCGATCTCAGCCTCGATCTCGTTCAGCAGCTTCATCGCCTCGATGATGCAAAGCGGATCGCCCGGCTTTACCGTCTGGCCGAGTTCGATGAACGCCGCCGCACCTGGGCTGGGCGACCGATAAAAAGTGCCCACCATCGGTGATTTGACGGCATGCCCTTCGGGCTCGGCCGGCGCAGCGGTCGAAGCTGGCGATCCATTGGGAGCAACAGGCGTTGACGGCGAAGCTGCGATCACTGTCGTCGGCGCGGTCTGCGCCGCGGGCGCGGGGCTGAACTTGGCAATGCGAACGCGATCCTCGCCTTCGCTTACCTCAAGCTCGGCAATGCCCGATTCGGCAACGAGGTCGATCAAGGTCTTCAGTTTTCGCAGATCCATCGGATCTCCCCTGACTCTTCTTATAAGGTCGGTTTGTCAACGGTGGCACGCTCGCTCAACGCAAAATCCAGCGCATAGCGATAACCCGCAGCGCCGAGACCGACGACGGTTCCAACTGCGAGTTCGGCCAGGAAGGAGTGGTGCCGAAAGCGTTCGCGCTTGTGCAAATTGGAGAGGTGAACCTCGATGAAGCGCAGCGAAACTGCAGCAAGCGCATCGCGCAGTGCGATGCTCGTGTGTGTAAACGCGCCGGCATTGATGATGATGAAGTCGGTGCCATCGGTGCGGGCCGCCTGAATCCGATCGATCAGCGCGCCTTCATGATTGCTTTGGAAGAAAGCCACCTGGGCCTTTTTCTGCCGAGCGATCGCGCCAAGTTCTCGTTCGATGTCAGCTAGCGTCTGTGTGCCGTAGACAGACGGCTCGCGCGAACCAAGCAAGTTCAAGCTGGGGCCGTTGATCACCAGAATCTGGCTAGCCACTCCTACTCCTAGCGCTAAAGGGCCTACAGCCACTCCATGATTTTAGGAGCATTTGAATGCGGATGACCGAGGAAGCAATGAAGTCTCCGCGGTTTCGACCTACTTGTCCAGAGCGAATTGCGGTTCTAGCTGAGGCGTTCGTCCAGCCACGAGCGCAGCTCTTTAGCGTGTAACCGCCCGAGTTTTGCGCGAACGACTTGTCCACTCGGGTCGATCAGAACAGTATAGGGAAGCGCGCCGGATGGGTTGCCCAATTGTCGCGCGAGTTCGCTGCCGGCGGGGCCTGCGATCAGCAGCGGAAGTTCCAGCTTCAGCTCATCGCGAAACCGTCGGACGTCGCCCGCATTGTCGATCGCCAGTCCTATCACGGTCACGCCGCGATGTGCATATTCGGACTGCACCTTTGCGAAGTCGGGCATTTCCTCGATACACGGCGCGCACCAGGTAGCCCAGAAGTTGACGACCAGCAGCGCTCCCTGCCACTGGGTCAGCGCCTGCGGTTGCCCGTCCGCGTTATCGAACGTGTGCGCGAACAAGGGGGCGGCGGCGATCGGCGCGCCCGCCGGCGGCGGCGGCGGCTCATAGTATCGATAAGCGAGTGCCAGGCCGATGATCAGCGCGAACGCCCCGAAACCAATCGCCGCAACATTTGAAGCCGACCTGCGCATGAGTGCTCTGAAGAGAAATCGGATAGAGGCATGATGCCACGCATGGCGCTCCCGACTGATCGAGCGCGGCGCGTCACCGCCCGTTGCTGCATCGCATGCCGATGTCTGCCGCGATTTTTGAGGCGACACAGTGCGCCCGTTGACGCTTGATCCTGTGGCGGATCGGTTTGCCGTGAGCGCATAAGGTTCGGACAGGCAGGCTCTTAGAGCTTAGCTCGTCTCATCGATCAGCCTGCAAAGCGCGACGAGGTTCGCGCGTCCAGCGGCTTCGACCGGATGCATGTCCTCTTCATGTGTCGAGTCGCGCCGATGTCGTGACGCAATCCTGATCGCATCGCGGTGGTAAATGTGCAACTGAACACCGATCAAACTCTGCCGCGCTGCAGACGCCGCAACGAAGCTCAAGCGTTCGAGTGCCACCGGGCGCTCGTCGCGCCTGCCGTCTTCGACGTCGAAGTCGATGCCGAGGTTCAGCAACTGCAGTTCGACGTCCTTCGCGCTGTCGACGAAAAGCTGCAGATGAACGTCGGAATGTTCGGTGGCGGTGCCATTTAGCACCGCGCCGATCAGATGCGGGTTGAACTCCTGCAGCGTCTGCATCGTGTCGGCAGCGAAGCGGCGCATTCCGGCCAGCAGTTCGCGATACGACTCTCCGCCGAACAGCTTCAGGTAACGGCGCAGCTCGTGCTCGACCTCGCTGTTGTCCGGCAGCGTCGTTCGCCTGCCCTCGCCAAGAACCTCGTGCACTGCGCGACGCTTGGCCTGCGCATACTCGCAGCCTTCTTCGGCGATCAAGCGGGCAGCCGCTGCAGCGAGTTCGGTCCTTAGATCGTTGGTAGCCATCGCGTCAGTGTATCGGTAGGCGCCGGCGCGTTCGGCGCTGAATCAGGCACTACAATTCCGCGCCTTTCATCGCCGGGATCCCCGGCTCAAGCGCGTGCACATTCATATCCTCGGAATCGGCGGAACATTTATGGGCGGACTGGCGCAGCTCGCGCAGGCGTCCGGCCATGTCGTCAGTGGGTGCGACGCGAACGTCTATCCACCGATGAGCGATCAGCTCTCCTCGTGCGGAGTGCGCGTGATCGACGGTTATGCCGCTGACCAGGTCCTGCTGGCGCCGGACCTGTGGATCATCGGCAATGTGATCACGCGCGGCAATCCGCTGATGGAAGCGATTCTCGAGCGTGGCCTTGGGTACGTGTCCGGTCCGCAATGGCTGGCGGAGCACCTGCTGCTCGGGCGGCACGTGCTGGCCGTGGCCGGTACTCATGGCAAGACGACGGTCACCGCGATGCTCGCGAAAATTCTTGACCATGCGGCACTCGATCCCGGCTTTCTGGTCGGAGGTGTGCCTGGTGACTTCGGCAGGTCTGCCCGCATCGGTGGCGGCTCGCACTTCGTGATCGA
Source organism: Burkholderiaceae bacterium (assembly GCA_041747615.1). GTDB lineage: Bacteria > Pseudomonadota > Gammaproteobacteria > Burkholderiales > Burkholderiaceae_F > JACCZX01. The sequence continues at coordinate 7,452 of JBGTEW010000133.1, forward strand.
GGCAGACGAGTACGACACGGCATTTTTCGACAAGCGCTCGAAGTTTCTGCACTTCCGGCCGCGCACGCTGATTCTGAACAATCTCGAGTTCGACCACGCCGACATCTTTGCCGATCTCGCCGCGATCGAGATGCAGTTCCATCATCTGGTGCGGACTCTGCCAGCCAGCGCGCGCATCCTGGCCAACGCCTCCGACGAGGCGATCGCGCGCGTGCTGGCGCGCGGCTGCTGGTCTGAGCTCGAAGCGTTCGGCGACATCGGCGACTGGCAGCTCGACCGCAATCCGCCGTATTGCATTCGCCACCGCGAGGAAGCCGTCGGCTCGCTGCAGCTCGCTCTGGCCGGGCATCACAATCGGATGAATGCGCTGGCGGCGATCGCAGCGGCCGAGCATGTCGGCGTCGCGCCCG
>JBGTEW010000134.1:0-8733 GCA_041747615.1 Burkholderiaceae bacterium
ACCGTCGCACGCACGGTTGACGATCTCCGTGCCGGGAAACGCAGCCGACAAACGCCCGGCGACGGTCGAGCGTGAATCGATGCTGCCAGTCCCGACGCCGGTGCTGTCACCGACAATCAGAAAACGGCGTGCGGCCGCTTCTTCTGTATGAGAAAAGCGCGCGGTATCAATGCGGCGATGCTTCGCATGCATCAAACGAAATCCCTGCAGTGCGGCCCAGGCTGCACTCGCAGCAACCGTGATCCGGACCATCGAGCGAAGGCGCATGTCTACCGTGTTGGCTGTGTGCGATATTGCATTATGCAGATGACGATGCAATTGCTGTTCCCCCGCTCGCTTATTAGCTGATGCCCAAAGTGCTCAGTTGCGGCGTGATCGTGCGGCGCACGCAGGGGGAACTGCTGCTGTGCCGCGCCACCGCCCGCAACTACTGGGACATTCCGAAGGGTCTGCGGGACGCCGGCGAGACAAGCCTTGCCGCCGCGTTGCGCGAAGTGCGAGAGGAAACTGGTCTCGAGCTGAACGATCGCCGGCTGCAGGATCTGGGCGTGCACTCGTACCTGCCACGCAAGGACCTGCAGCTGTTCCTGCTGGATCCCCCTAACCCATCGATCGACATCGGCCCCTGCCGATGCTCAACCTTTCACACGATGCGCGGCAACAACCGGCAGATACCGGAAGTCGATGCCTACCGTTGGACTCTGCGTAACGAAGTTCCTGCGCTGAGCGGAAAGAATATGACGCGCGTCCTGATGTCGCTCGAATGGTGAAAATGGATCGACATCCTTGCCACCCCCCGGTCAGGCGGCTTTCAGCTCCTCGGCTGAGGTCTGCAGCGCGCTCGCCGGCATTCCGTTCTTCCAAGGCAGGTCGACCGGGTAGTCCTTAAGCAGGCAATCGTCGGGCAGCGTCTCGATCGCAGTGAAATCGCGGTGCGCGATGTGCTCCGGACGCTTGAAGCGGCGGATATGGTTGCTGACCGTGCACAGACTCAGGTACACGCTGACCCGATCCCACGGCGAAAGGTTGCTGCTCGACGCGTGCACCAGACAGGAGTGGAACAAAATCATCGATCCCGAGGGCCCTTTCGGCGAAACGATCCCACCCTGCTTGCCTCCCGCACGCTGCACCAGCTGCCGGATCAGATCGTGGTCGATCGTCCATAGCGGATAGCTGGTCGTCGACACATCGTGCCGGGCGTTAACGACACCTCTCTTATGACTGCCCGGGATGAACATCAGCGGGCCGTTGTATTCATTGACGTCGTCCAGAAAGATGGCAACGTTCATCGCGCGCTCGGTCGGCATCAGGTCATCGTTCAGCCAGGTGCCGTAGTCCTGATGCCACTGCCATACATCGCCCTCGAACGCCATCTTGCCGTTGATCTTGAACTGATGCATGTACACGTCTTCGTCGAACAGATCGCGCACTGGTTCGATCATTCGCGGGTGGCGCGCCAGCCTGGCGAACGGCGTGCTGTACAGATGCGCCGCAAAGTTGGTGCGTACTGCATCCGATCCCTTCTCGCGCACGTTGTAAATTTCGCGGCGCGCATACAGTTGCGGCACCTCGTCGGTGAGTACCTTCGTTTCTTCGCGCGAAAACAATGCGGGAAAGAACAGGTAGCCTTCGCGTTCGAACCGCTCGCGCTGTGTAACGCTCAGCTTCATTTGCGCCTCCTGTGCGCCGATAGGCCGGTTAACTCCGAAGCAAGGTAAACCGACGGCGAGCAGCCGTCAAACGGCTGTCGGCGCCGGTACGCGGCTTGCCGTACGACGCAATAAACTGCGTTTGTCTGCATGGAGATATCGGAATGAGGAATGCATCTTTTGGCGCTTACCCCCGGGCCCCGCTGGTCGCCGCCGGCCTGCTGGCGGCGACACTCTTGCTGCCTGTTTACGCGGCCGATCCGCCGGCGAAGAAGGCGCCTTCCAAGCAGCAAAGCAAGAGCAAACCCAAACCGATGAGCCGCGATCAGTTGCGCGCGTGCATGGACCAGCAGGATCGCCTGACGGGGACGAGGGAGCAAGTGCTGCAGGAGCAGACATCGCTTGACCAGGAGCGTGCCAAGGTCATGCGCATGGATGCAGAACTCGAACGCAAGCGTGCCGCGCTCGATCCCGCCGATGCCGCCGCTAAGCAGGCGCTGGTTGATGAAGAAGTGCGGCGTAACGAGGCCGGTGACGCCTACAACGCCCGGCTTCCAGTGCTGAGGGAACAGGCCGCTGCGCTCGACAAGGAGCGACAGAGCTGGGTCGCGAGTTGCGGCGACAAGGAGTTCGATGAACTGGACGAGCTTGCGATCAAGCGAGAGAGGCAGCGTGCGGCGAAAGCCAGCGCGAAGGCGACGAAATAGCCGTAAATGGCGGTGGATCGGTAAGGCTCTTCAGGTGTTTGCTCGGGCGCAGCCTAAGCAGGGGGCACGAACACGCGTCGAAATCCCTTGCTTTTCGGCGCAACTGATAGCGCAAAAGTCGCGACACTTTCGCGCAGCATGCCTTCTGCACGGATCATCCGGCTCTGCAAGCACGTCGAACTGCTCGCACTTGAACTCGACCGCTGGACCGCGCGCGGACGCGCCGGGACGACCCGTGCCGTGCTGCTGCGAATGAAACTTGCCGCGATGACGACCGACCTGGTGACCGCTGACTTGATCGAGCGCACCCGTGCGTCATCCGCGAGCATCGCGACCGAGGATGCGCGCGCGCCAAGGTAGACCGGCGCCGCGACGCTTCTCGATCGCACCTCCCGCACGATCCAATACCGGCACAATCCGCGCCGGATCAGTGTTCGACCGCTGAGCGCCGAGTGGTGCACACTTGCATGCGACGAACTGCCGGCCTGCCACTTGCTGAGGCATTGGCTGAAACCCGCTACCCGCGAACCCGGCCCACATCAACCAGAACCACGAGTTTTGGAGACTTCCCCGATGGGCAAGAACGAACCGCCACGCCTCACCCTGCAGGTGCCGGAGCCACCAACACGGCCCGGAGACAAACCTGATTTCTCATACCTGAAGCTCGCACCCGCGGGCAGCGTCGATCGTCCGCCGGTGCATGCATCACCGGCGCAGATGCACGACTACGCGTACAGCCTGGTGCGCGTGCTAGACGACGCCGGCAATGCAGTCGGACCCTGGGCACCGCAGGTCGAATCCGAACTGCTGCGCACCGGCCTGCGCGCAATGATGAAAACGCGCGTGTTCGACACACGGATGCAGCTGGCACAGCGGCAGAAAAAGGCGTCGTTTTACATGCAGTGCCTGGGCGAGGAAGCCATTGCGGTCGCGCACGGCCTTGCACTTGGATCCGACGACATGCTGTTCCCAAGCTATCGGCAGCAGGGTTACTTGATCGTGCGCGGGATGCCGCTGGTCGACATGATGTGCCAGATTCTTTCGAACTCCAAAGATCCGCTGAAGGGCAGGCAGCTGCCCGTGATGTATTCATCGCGCAAGCTCGGATTCTTTTCGATCTCTGGCAACCTCGGCACGCAGTTCATCCAGGCCGTCGGCTGGGCGATGGCCTCGGCGATCAAGGGTGACAGGAGGATCGCATCGGGATGGATCGGCGACGGATCGACGGCTGAAGGCGATTTCCATTACGCACTGACGTTTGCTGCGGTGTATCGCGCACCGGTCATTTTGAACGTCGTCAACAACCAGTGGGCGATCTCGTCGTTCCAGAGCATAGCCGGCGGCGCCGAGACCACCTTCGCAGCGCGCGGCGTCGGCTACGGCGTGCCGGCACTGCGCGTTGACGGCAACGACTTTCTTGCAGTGTGCGCAGCATCGCAGTGGGCAATCGAGCGAGCGCGCTCCAATCTCGGCCCGACGCTGATCGAGTGGATCACGTATCGGGCAGCGGCGCACTCGACGTCGGACGATCCGTCGAAGTACCGCCCGGCCGAAGACTGGAAGTCTTTCCCGCTCGGCGATCCGGTGCAGCGGCTGAAACAGCATCTGATTCGCCTCGGTGCGTGGTCGGATGACGAGCATGCGCAAACGCAGTCGGCTCTGGAAGAAGAAGTCAAAGCGGCGCAGAAGACTGCCGAGAGTTTCGGCACGCTGGCCACCGGCCCTCTACCGGGCGCCGAGACAATGTTCGAGGATGTGTACAAGGAAATGCCGGAGCATCTTCAGCGGCAACGCCAGCAGGCAGGGCTGTAGCGATGGCGACGATGACCATGGTTCAGGCGATTCGCTCGGCGATGGACGTGATGCTCGCGCGCGACGACAACGTGGTGGTGTTCGGCGAGGACGTCGGCTATTTCGGCGGCGTGTTTCGCTGCACCGAGGGTCTGCAGGCCAAATACGGATCCTCGCGCGTCTTCGATACGCCGATCTCCGAAGGCGGCATCATCGGCATCGCAGTCGGCATGGGCGCGTATGGCCTGCGTCCGGTGGCAGAGATTCAGTTTGCCGATTACTTCTATCCGGGCTACGACCAGTTGGTGTCCGAGGCGGCACGCCTGCGCTATCGGTCTGCCGGTGACTTCACGGCGCCGATCGTGGTGCGCATGCCTACCGGCGGCGGCATCTACGGCGGGCAGACGCATAGCCAGAGTCCCGAGGCACTGTTCACGCATGTGTCGGGTTTGAAGACGGTCGTGCCGTCCAATCCGCAGGACGCAAAGGGCCTGTTGATCTCGGCCATCGAGGACGACGATCCTGTCGTATTCCTCGAACCGAAACGGCTTTACAACGGCCCATTCGACGGCCATCACGACAAGCCGATCGTGCCGTGGTCCAAGCATCCGCTGGGCGAAGTGGCCGACGGCTACTACAAGACGCCGCTGTCCAAGGCGAAGGTATTTCGCGCCGGTGCCGAGCTCACCGTGATCGCCTACGGCACGATGGTCTACGTCGCCGAGGCCGCCGCGGCCGAAGCGGCCATCGATGCGGAGATCATCGATCTGCTCACCCTATGGCCGCTCGACCTCGACACGATCGTCGAGTCGGTGAAGAAGACGGGACGTTGCGTGATCGTGCACGAGGCCACCCGCACCAGCGGCTTCGGCGCCGAGCTGATGTCGCTGGTGCAGGAGCACTGCTTCTACCATCTGGAAGCGCCGATCGAGCGCGTGACCGGATGGGACACGCCGTACCCGCACGCGCTCGAGTGGGACTACTTTCCCGGCCCCGCGCGTGTCGGCGAAGCGATGAAGCGAACAATGACGGCATGAACGTCCATGTCATCAAAATGCCCGATATCGGCGAAGGCATTGCCGAAGTCGAAGTCGTCGCATGGCATGTGAAACCGGGCGATGAGGTGCAGGAAGATCAGGCGCTGGCCGATGTGATGACCGACAAGGCGGCGGTCGAGATTCCGTCGCCGGTGAAGGGCAAGGTGATTTCGCTCGGCGCCAGTGCAGGCGAAGTGGTCGCGGTCGGCGCGGAGTTGATGCGGATCGAGGTGAGTGGCCGCATCGATGAAGGGACAACCGCCACTGCGGCGGCAGCTCCAAAGACAGGTAACGGAGCGGCCACCACAACTCATCACCAGACCGGCGATCAGAAACCGCTCGCATCGCCATCGGTCAGGAAACACGCGCGCGATCTCGGCATCGAACTGCGTGAGGTATCCGGCAGCGGCCCTTCAGGCCGCATCGAACACAGCGACCTGAATGCCTGTGCAGCGGGTCAGCGCAAGCCTGCCGTCGCACGTGGGCAGCCGGATGGGCCCGAGGGTGATGGCACCGAGCGAGTACCGGTTATCGGACTGCGCCGCAAGATCGCCCAGAAGATGCAGGAGTCGAAGCGCCGCATTCCGCACTTTGCGTATGTCGAAGAAGTTGACGTCACTGATCTGGAGAAGCTGCGAGCGTTCCTGAATGAAAGCCGACGCGCAGAGCAGCCGAAGCTGACGCTGCTGCCGTTCATCATGCGCGCCGTCGTACTCGCGGTCGCCGACTATCCGCAGATCAACGCGCACTTTGACGACGACGCCGGCATCGTCATCCGCTATCGGCCGGTGCACCTCGGCATCGCAACGCAGACGAAGTCCGGCCTCGTCGTACCCGTGGTCAGGCACGCCGAATCGCGCGACCTATGGGAGAGCGCCTCCGAAGTGTCGCGTTTGGCTGGCGCGGCGCGAGATGGCAAGGCAATTCGCGAGGAGTTAACCGGCTCGACGATCACGATCTCGAGCCTTGGCCCACTCGGTGGCATCGTGTCGACGCCGATCATCAACCATCCGGAAGTGGCCATCGTCGGTATTAACCGGATCGTCGAGCGGCCACACCTTGTTGACGGCGCCGTCGTCGCGCGCAAGCTGATGAACCTGTCGTCATCCTTCGATCATCGCGTGGTCGATGGCCAGGACGCCGCCGAGTTCATTCAGCGCGTGCGCCGCCTGCTCGAAGTGCCGGCGGCACTGTTCATTCCGCGCGCGGTTGGGTAGCGAGCCAGAAGCAAGGACCGCCCGCCAGTTCGAGCCGCCCGACAGCACCGGCGTCACCGAGTTGCCCATTCGTGCGTACTGCGTCGTTCCCGCCGCAGCGTGGCCGCCGCCTTTTCAGCGATCATCAACGTCGGCGAGTTGGTATTGCCCGACGTGATCGTCGGCATCACCGACGCATCGATCACACGCAGTCCCGTCATGCCGCGCACGCGCAGCTGCGAATCGACCACGGCGGATGCATCATCGCCAGCGCCCATCCTGCACGTGCCGACTGGATGAAAGATCGTGGTGCCGATGTTGCCTGCGGCATGCATGAGCTCGTCGTCCGTCTGCAACAAAGGGCCCGGCATGAACTCCTCGGGCTGATAGCGCGCCAGCGCGGGCTGGGCGGCGACGCGACGTGCCAGCTTCAGCGCATCGACGGCGACCTTGCGGTCTTCGTCCGCCGATAGGTAGCGGCAGTGAATCGCCGGCGCGGTTTGCGCATTGCGATCCTTGATGCGCACGTATCCGCGCGACATCGGTCGCAGATTGCACACGCTCGCGGTGAACGCGGCAAACTTGTGCAGCGGCTCTCCGAACTTGTCGAGCGTTAGCGGCTGCACATGAAACTCGATGTTCGCTGTCCGATGTTCGGGCGACGACCGGGCGAAACCGCCCAACTGGCTTGGCGCCATCGTCAGCGGACCGGTGCGGAACAGCGCGTATTCGAGTCCCATCGACAGCTTGCCGAACCGGCTGTGCACGCGCTGATTCAACGTGACGACGTTGCGAACCTTGAAGCCCATCCGCAGTTGCAGATGGTCCTGCAGGTTTTCGCCAACCGGCAGTTCGTGCACGACGTCGATGCCGTGCTGCTGCAACAGCGCAGCCTGACCGACACCGGACAGCTGCAGAATCTGCGGCGAGCCGATGCTGCCGGCAGCCAGAATCGTCTGCAACGAAGCGGCAGCGACCTCGGCACGGCCATCGCGCACGAACTCGACGCCGGTGCAGCGTATGCCGTCGAAGCGCAGCTTCTGTGCATGCGCGCCGGTGAAGACCGCGAGGTTCGGCCGCTTTGCCACCGGGTGCAAAAATGCGCGCGCAGTGTTCAACCGCACGCCGCGCCGCTGGTTGACCAGGAAGTAGCCGCAGCCCTCGTTGTCGCCGCGATTGAAGTCGTCGGTCGCCGGTATGCCCGCCTGGATCATTGCCGCGCGATACGCGTTCAAAATTTCCCACGACAATCGCTGCGGCTCGACGCGCCATTCGCCGCCGGCGCCGTGCATGTCATCAGCACCGCGAAAGTAATTTTCGGTCTGTTTGAACAGCGGCAGTACCGCGTCCCAGCGCCACGACGAATCGCCGGTGATTGCTGCCCACTGATCGTAATCGCGCGCCTGGCCTCGCATGTAGATCATCGCGTTGATCGACGAGCAGCCGCCGAGCACCTTGCCGCGCGCATAGATGATCGAGCGACCGTTGAGCCCTTCGTCGGCTTCGGTGCGGTAGCACCAGTCGGTGCGCGGATTGTTGATGCAGTACAGGTAGCCCACCGGAATCTTGATCCAGATCCAGTCGTCGGGCCCGCCCGCTTCCAGCAGCAGCACCTTGACCTCGGGATCGGCCGAGAGCCGGTTGGCGAGCAGGCAGCCCGCGGTGCCTGCGCCGACGATCACATAGTCGAACTCATGCGCGTTCATTTCGACTGTTGCGTCGCGTACATCTTCTCCGGCAGCCAGGTGACCAAGCGTGGGTACATGAACACGAGCGCCACGGCGACCAGTTGAATGAGCACGAAGGGCACCACGCCGCGATAGATGTGCTGGGTCGTGACCGACTTCGGCGCCACGCCCTTGATATAGAACAGCGTGAAGCCCACCGGTGGCGTCATGAACGAGGTCTGCAGGCAGACCGCAAACAGCACGACGAACCAGACCAGATCGAAGCCGAGCTTCTGGACGACCGGTGCGACCAGCGGCAGGATGATCAGCGTGATCTCGAGCCAGTCGAGGAAGAACCCGGCGAGGAAGCCAATGAACAGAATGAAGATCACCAGGCCTTCCTTGCCGAACGGCAGCCCCTGCAGAATGTGCGCGACGAACTCGTCGCCGCCGAGCGCCCGCAGCACTAGCGCGAACGCATTCGCGCCGACGAACAGCCCGAAGATGAACGCAGTGGTCAGCATCGTTTCGCGCGCCACCTGCCGCACCACGTCGAATGTCAGGCGACGGTTGGCAACTGCCAGGATCGTTGCACCGAGTGCGCCGAGGCCAGACGCTTCGGTCGGCGTGGCAACGCCGCCGAAGATCGAGCCGAGCACTGCCAGGATCAGCGCGGCCGGCGGAAC
>JBGTEW010000135.1:0-4723 GCA_041747615.1 Burkholderiaceae bacterium
TGTCTTTCAGGCCAACACCGTTGCGTATAGCCCGCTCGGCGGCACGCTGTATCACCGGACCATCGGCCATCGGGTCGGAAAACGGAACCCCCAGCTCGATTACATCTGCGCCAGCTCGCGCCAGCGCATGCATCAGCGGGACAGTGATCTCGCGCGTCGGATCGCCTGCGCAGATGTACGGAATCAGCCCCCTGCCGCAGCGGGCGCGCAGTTCGGCAAAACGGGCCTTGATGCGCGACATCAGGAGCCAAGGCCGCTGCGTTCGGCAACGATATGCAGATCCTTGTCGCCGCGGCCTGAAAGGTTGACCAGCAGGATCGCATCCTGCGGCAGCGTCGGCGCCAGCCTTGTTGCATGCGCCAGCGCGTGGCTCGATTCGAGCGCCGGAATAATTCCTTCGATGCGACAGCACTCGTGAAACGCCTTTAGCGCTTCTTCGTCAGTGGCGCCGACGTACTCGGCGCGGCCCTCGTCTTTCAGCCAGGCGTGCTCGGGACCGACGCCCGGGTAGTCAAGGCCGGCGCTGACCGAATGCGTCTCCATGATCTGTCCATCGGCGTTCTGCAGCAGGTAGGTGCGATTTCCGTGCAGCACGCCCGCCGTACCGCGCTGCAGGCTGGCCGCGTGGTGCATGCCTGCTAAACCCTCGCCGGCGGCCTCGACGCCGATCAGCCTTACGTCCTTGTGCCCGATGTAGTCGTAAAAAATTCCCATTGCGTTGCTGCCGCCGCCGACGCATGCAATCACAGCATCGGGCTGGCGGCCTGCAATCTCAGGCATCTGCACCAGACATTCCTTGCCAACCACCGAGTTGAAGTCGCGCACCATCATCGGATATGGGTGCGGGCCAGCGACGGTGCCGATGATGTAGAAAGTGTGTTCGACATTTGTGACCCAGTCGCGCATCGCTTCGTTGAGCGCGTCTTTCAGCGTGCGGCTACCGCTGGATACCGGGACCACCTTCGCGCCGAGCAGCTTCATTCGATACACATTGGCAGACTGGCGCGCCATGTCTTCTTCGCCCATGTAAACCACGCATTCCATCGCGTAGCGTGCCGCCACCGGGGCGGTGGCCACACCGTGCTGGCCGGCGCCCGTTTCCGCGATCACGCGCGGCTTGCGCATACGTTTCGCCAGCAGGGCTTGTCCAACGGTATTGTTGATCTTGTGCGCGCCGGTGTGGTTCAGGTCCTCGCGCTTCAGATAGATCTGCGCACCGCCCAGCATCTCGGACCAGCGCCGCGCGTGATAGATCGGGCTCGGCCGACCGACGAAGTGCTTAAGCTCGCGCTGAAACTCGGCAACAAACTCCGGATCGTGCTGATACTTCAGATACGCGGAGCGCAGCTGATCGAGTGCGTGCATCAGCGTCTCGGCGACGAAGATTCCGCCGTAGGGGCCAAAATGGCCGCGCGAATCCGGCAGATCGTAGGGTTTCATGCGCCTAGCTGACGGGGCTATCGGCGCGGCGGACTGCCTCGACGAAGCGTTTGATCTTCGTCGTACTCTTGACTCCAGGCTCGTGCTCGACCCCGGTGCTGACATCGACAGCGTACGGGTGCACCTCTGCGATCGCTGCACCGACGTTGTCGGCGTTGAGCCCGCCCGCCAGCACCAGCGGCTTCGCTCGCTGCGCCGGCAGGCGCGACCAGTTGAATGTCTGGCCGCTGCCGCCGAAATCATCGGTCGGCGCGTCGACCAGCAATGCTGCGGCCGATGCGAACTCGCTCTGGGCGCGCGTCAGATCAGCATCATCGGTCATCGCCACCGATCGAATGTATGGCCGTTGATAACGGTTGCATGCGGGTTCGTGCTCATCGCCGTGAAACTGCAGCCATGCATTGGGAACAATCTCCAGCGCGCCCTGTACCAGATCGGATCCCGCATTGACGAACAGCAACACAGGGGCCACAAAGACGCCCAACTCCCGGCTCAGTGCACGCAGCCGGGGCGGAGCGACATAGCGGGGGCTCTTCGGATAACAGACGAATCCGACCGCATCGGCACCGGCCGCAACGGCAGCCGCCACATCAGCCTCGCGCGTGAGACCGCAGATCTTGATTCGTGTACGCATAGGGCCTGTTTACCCTAAAACGCGAAACGCGTTGGGCCGCAATGCGGATGGTTGCGCGAAGAGCGTCGCAGCAAATGGTGCTTCCATTTGCAAGGCGCTCGACAAAGCAGACGCCGCATTTCGGCCCCACCCGCCGGGAAAGACGGATTGCGGGAGCATTGCGTCGTTGATGCTTCGCTTACTGGCATCTGCCAACGGCGCTCACGGCGCCTAGCACTGCACCCGCAATCCATCTTTCGCACTCACGTTTTAGGGGTAAACAGGCCCGTCCAAACTGGATGCTCGTCGGCTGCTGGAAGACCAAACGAAGGATCGTACTCGACCCGTGCCAGATACAGGCCGGCAGCGGAGAAGGTCGGCGCTCCGGTGGCGCGATCGCGTGCATCGAGCACGCCTTTGACCCAGTCGGGAGGTCGCCGACCGACGCCGACGTGCACCAATGCCCCCACGATGTTTCGCACCATGTGGTGCAGGAACGCATTCGCGGTAACGTTGATCCGTATCAGCGAACCAAGCCGCTCCACGCTCAATTGCTCGATGTTGCGCACCGGTGTCGCCGCCTGGCATTCGGCAGAGCGAAACGAGGTGAAATCATGCCGTCCGGTCAGATGGATTGCCGCCTGCCGCATCGCTCCCTCGTCGAGCGGACGAAAGACCCAGCCGGCGCGCGCGTGCGCAAGCGGCGATCGCACCGGAGCATTCAGGATCCAGTAAGCGTAGCTGCGACGCAGCGCGCCATAGCGCGCGTGAAAGTCGTCGCCCACCTGCCGCGCCCAGCGAACCGCGATCGACGGTGGGAGAAAGCGGTTGACGCCACGCACCCACGCCGTCAGCGGGCGAGAGACCTCGGTATCGAAATGGATCACCTGATCCAGCGCATGCACACCGGCATCGGTACGCCCAGAGCAGATTGTGGACACCGGCCCCCCGATGCGTGCGAGTGCACGCTCGACCGCATCCTGCACGCTGCGGCCATCCGCCTGTGTTTGCCAGCCGTTAAAGCTCGCGCCGTCGTACTCGACGCCGAGCGCGAGCCGGCAGTGCCGGCTCACCGGCTCAACTCTCGATTTGCTTGATCAGATCGACGGCCGACTGACGCTGCTCGCGCGTACCGTCGCGCATCACCTCGTCCAGCAACTCGCGCGCCCCATCTTTGACACCCAGATCGATATAACCGCGAGCCAGATCGAGCTTGGTCGCCATCTGCTGTGCGAGCGCGCTGCCCGGCTCGGTTTCGCCGCGCTTGGTCGCTGCGTCGAGACTGACCGCAGACAGATCGAAGTCGATCAGCGGAACGGTCGCCTGGTCCGTGTTGGCGGTCAGTCGCGCCGCCTGCTCGTCGGGCAGGCTGCCGATCGGCGCGGTTGACTTCACACCGATCACGGTGGGCCTCGACAGCGCCTCTTCCATCACCGGCGACGGCGGCACCGGCATCCGTGTCGACGGTGGTATCGGCATGCGAGTCGGCGGCGGAATATTCAGGTCCAGATCGGGAATAGCGCCGATACCGGTTGCTGTGGGCGCCATCGCTGGATACTTTTCCTTCGGCGGCGCGACGTCGATGTCGGCCACCGCCGGCGGCTCTGCTCTCTGCGGAGTCGTCGGCGCGAAGCCATCATCGGCTCGAGTGTCAAGTTGTGGCATCCGCGTCGAGACGTCTAAATTGCCCATCTTCGTCGGGCCGAGATCGAAATCGAGCGAACCGAAGTCGGTCGCGGCGCCAGTCTGCGGTCCAGCAGCATCCTTCGCGCTGGAATCTTCCGCGCCCGGAAGCGTCGCGCGAAATTGCGTCGTCGGCGCAGACGTCGTCGCCGGTCCGGACATCTTCGTGTCCTGCGGCATCTTGGTCTCGACCTGCATCGTGCTGTCGCCCATCTTGGTGTCGACCACCATCCGCGTCAACGGCGGCGCGCTTGCAAGCGCCGTCTCGCGAGTCATCGTCGACGCGCCTGAGGTCAGGCCGCCGAGGTCAAGGCCGGCCGTAGCGCCTCCGCCCAATGTCGACGGACGTCCCGAGCGTGTATTCGGATCGAGCCGGAAGCCGGTGGTCGGCCCGCGCGTCGTATCACCCAAAGATGCACCGATGGCTGCGCCGGCGAACATCGCGTGCGCCGGATCCACCGTGCGGCCGAGCTTGACACCGCGTTCCCAGTCTTCACCGACACCGCCGGTGCGCTCACGCAATTCTTCGGCGACCGCCATGAACGAAGCCTTGTCGCCACGGCGGGCATAAATCTCCATCAACTTGACCCTGACCGCATGCCGATCAGGCTGCAGGCGCAGCGCTTCCTTCAATATATCTTCGGCCTGCTCCTCACGACCGTAAGCGATGTAGACGTCGGCTTCTGCGACCGGATCGACTTCGTTCGAGTCGAGCTGGGACGCAGCCGGAATGAAGCTGGAGTTGAACGTGCTAGTTCCGGTATCGACGCTTTGGCCGCCGGTGGCGCCAAACAGCGAATTCGCCTGAACCCCTTCGCCTGTTTCTTTGAAGCGGTCGCTCGACTCGGCTCTGCGCTTGCGATACCAGCTCCAGCCGAACAGCGCTGCCAGCAGCGCGACGATGCCGGCCAGGCCCAGCATCGTCGTCGTGTTGTTCAGCAAGTCGGAGAAGAATCCCGGCTCTTCGCGTGGAGGCGGTGGCGGCGG
>JBGTEW010000136.1:0-7478 GCA_041747615.1 Burkholderiaceae bacterium
GGCGCACTCGGAGCGAGTACAACATCTGCATTGCCGAACAGTTCGTTGATCGACGCAACGCATTCGCGTCCGACCTGCAACGCATTCAGGTACGACGCCGGATCGATCGCGCGCCCCTCTTCGATCAGCATCGCAAGCTGAGCCGACACCTGCGCGCGCGCAGTATCGAACTCGGTGGCGAGCGAGCGAGCGGTTTCGAACACCTGAACCGTGCGCTGAGCCCCGGCCAGCGCTTTGAATTTCTCCGGCCATTCGATCTCGTGAACCGGTGCGCCACGGCTGAGGCACACGCGCACTCCCTGCTCGAGCGCGTCGATCATCGAGGGAGCAAGCTGAGACGCCCAGGGTGTCATCGTCCACCCGATCGTCGGCGCGCCGGTGGTTGAATTGTCCATCAGGTCGGCACGCATCATCAGTGGCGCGGCCAGAAGCGCGACGTCATCGACGGTATTGGCAAAGCAACCGATGACATCGAGCGTGTCGGAAACCTGCTTGACGCCGGCGCGTGGCACCGAACCGCGCGTAGGCACGAAGCCAACGACGCCGCAAAACGATGCCGGCCGGATCACCGAGCCGGCCGTTTGCGTGCCGAGCGCAAACGGCGCCATGTGTGCAGCGACTGCTGCGGCCGATCCGCTCGACGAGCCCCCAGGCGTGTGATTCGGCGCATGCGGATTGCGGGTCGGGCCCGGCGTGAAGTTTGCGAACTCGGCAGTCACTGTCTTGCCGAGAACGAAACTACCGGCCACAACCGCTGCCGCGACGCATGCGGCATCTGCACACGGCACATGACCCGCGTAAATCGGCGATCCGTACTCGGTGGCGATTCCGGCGGTGTCCATCAGATCCTTCACCGCAACCGGCAAGCCATGCAGAGCACCGCGCGCAGATCCGGTATCGAACTCTCGCGCTTTCGCAAGGGCCCGTGCCGGATCTATCCACGTGAATGCGTGCACTTCGCTCTCGCGCTGCCCGACCGCATCCAAAAACGAATGCGTGACCGCCTCGCAGCTCACTTCATGAGTAGCGATCATTCTTGCGAGCTGGCTCGCGGGCAGACGGTTAAGCGGAAGTTTCATCGCAGTTCACGGGATCTAGCGCAAGCGTGCGCGAAACTGCGTTGCAGTGGTCGACGAAAAAACGGCTTCGAACGGAACTCGGTCGCTTGCATGTCGAAAAGCGGCAAACGATGCCGCTTTTCTACGAATCAATCAAAGAAACAAATCGGGCAACAGCTCGCGGCTGCCTGCAACCACCGAATACTTCCCCAAATCCGTGACACCCGCCTGTCTCAACACTTCATCATCAATGAAGAAGTTGCCCGTGGTCGTCGCAGAATCGGAGATCAGCACCTGATACGCCGCATCTGCCACGATCTCCGGTGTGCGGCAATGCTCTGGCTTGATGCCGGGGATCATTTGCAGCGCGGCCGTCTGAATGATGGTGCGCGGCCAGAGCGCGTTGACGGCGATACCGTAAGGCCGGAACTCGGCGGCGTGGCCCAGCACGCACATGCTCATTCCGTACTTGGCCATCGTGTACGCGACGTGCGGTGCAAACCATCGCGCCTCCATGTTCAGCGGCGGAGACAACGTCAGGATGTGCGGGTTGCGCTTGCGCTCTGCCGATTGCTTCAGAAAGGGAAGGCAGCCCTGCGTGCACACGAACGTGCCACGCACGTTCACCCCGAACATCAAGTCAAAGCGCTTGATCGGAGTCGCCTCGGTCGGGGTCAGGTTGATCGCGCTCGCGTTGTTGATCAGGATGTCGATGCTGCCGAAGTGTTCCGCCGTCTTACGTGCGGCGTCCACGACCTGCTGTTCGTCGCGAATGTCGCAGGCAACCGCAAGCGCTTTGCCGCCCGCGGCCTCTATCTCGGCAGCGGCGGAATGGATGGTGCCGGGCAATTTCGGATTCGGTTCGACCGTCTTGGCAGCGATGGCAATGTTCGCGCCATCGGTCGCCGCGCGCTTGGCGATTGCCAGCCCAATCCCTCGTGAACCACCTGAAATGAAAATCGTCTTGCCTGCAAGGTTCATGATTTCGGCCACATGATCATCTGGGTGCATCGGAACAATGCGATCGTCTTGCCAGTATCGGTATGCGTCACCGTCGCGTCCCAGACCTGCGTGGCGCGCCCCTGATGCGCGGCGCGGGCTTCGGCGCGTAAGCCACCGCTGGTCGCGGTGCCTAGAAAGTTCGACTTCAGCTCGATCGTCGTGAAGTTCGACGCGCCTTCAGGCATATGCGCAATCGTTGCGTAACCGGCCGCCGTGTCGGCCAGTGCAATCACCGACCCCGCGTGCAGATACCCGTTGGGTGCCAGAAACTGCGGCCGGATCGCATACTCCATGGCAAGCCAGCCTTCGCGAAGGTCAACTACATTCATTCCGAACCAGCCCGGCAGGTTGTCTCCAGTGCGCGAATTTAACTTCGCGAGCGTGATATCAGCGCGCAGGGGCATTACGCGAACTTCGAGAAGTCGGGCTTTCTGCGCTCGAAGAACGCCGTGAAAGCTTCCTTCGCTTCGTCGCTGCGCACCATCGCGGCGAACGAATTCACCTCGTCCATCATGACTTTCTCGGTCAGCGTCTTCCATCCCGCACGCAGCAGGCGCTTGGTGGCGCGCACGGACGCCGGCGGCAGTTGATTGAAACGCTCGGCCTGCCTGATCGCATGATCGAGCACATCGTCGGGCGGCAGAATCCGGTTGACGATCTTCATTTCGACAGCCTCGTCGGCGCTGATCGGATCTCCGAGCATCAGCTTTTCCACCGCCTTGTGATAACCGGCGTTAAGCGGGACCAGCAGGCTCGATGCAAACTCCGGGCATACGCCGAGCGTCACGAACGGCATCGAAAAAACAGAATTGTCGGCGCAGTAGACGAGGTCACAGTGCATCAGCATCGTAGTGCCGATGCCGACCGCAGCGCCGTTGACTGCAGCGACCACCGGCTTTTCCGCGTAGCCAAGCGCCTGCATAAACTGAAACACCGGCGCATTCATATCGGCCGGCGGGTTCTTCATGAAGTCTTCCAGATCGTTGCCTGCGGTGAAGACGTCCTTCTGACCGTGGATCAGAATCGCACGCACTGCCGAGTCCTCGTGCGCCGATGCAATCGCATTGGCCATCGCTTGATACATCGCGGCCGAGATCGCATTCTTCTTCTCCGGCCGCGCGATCTGAATGCGCGCAACGCCGCCGACCGTCTCAGACACGATGCTCATCGCACTTCGCTCACTGCTTGACCGGGTTCGCCGCAACCTTGCGGGCGAAGTCGCGCAACGATGCCGATGCCTGAGCGCGGATCTTGTTGCGAACGAACGGCGTCCAGCCGAACAGAGCGCCCTTGGCGCCCAGCGCCTGCGAGGACCAGCGCCACAGACTGAAAGTGTCGACGTGACGCACGATCTTGCCCGCAACCAGCTGCATCTCGGTCGATACCTGGTTCTTCACCGGCCGACGCGTGGCTGAAAACGTGTACTGCGCGACCCAGTTGACGCGCGCACGCGATGGGCCGTCTTCGACAATGTCTGCTTCGATGCCGAAATCGTCCTCGGCACGCGACAGCAGCATCTGCCACATTAACCGAGTCCCTTTCGCATTCAGCAGCTGAAAGACGGGGTCGCTGAACGTCGCGTGCTCTGCGTAGAGCAAGCCCATCGTGTAATGGTCGCGCACCGTGAAAGCTTCGTAGAAGCGTTCTGCCACACCCATCAGGCGCGCCTACACACGTTCAAACACTCCCGCGGCCCCCATGCCGGTGCCGACGCACATCGTCACCATGCCGTACTTGAGGTTGTTTCGTCGCATCGCATGCACGACGGTAGCAGAGCGAATCGCACCGGTGGCGCCGAGCGGGTGGCCGAGCGCGATCGCACCACCCATCGGATTGACTTTGCTGGTGTCCAGACCGAGATCGTTGATAACGGCCAGCGCCTGCGCGGCGAATGCCTCGTTCAGTTCGATCCAGCCCACGTCATCCTGCGTGATGCCAGCCGATTTCAGCGCCACCGGTATCGCCTCCTTCGGACCAATGCCCATGATCTCAGGAGGCACGCCGCGAATCGAAAAGCTGACGAAGCGCACCAGCGGCGTCAGGTTGAACTGCCTGATCGCACGCTCGGAAGCAAGGATCAATGCGCCTGCGCCGTCCGATGTTTGCGAGCTGTTGCCCGCGGTCACGCTGCCCTTGGCGGCGAACACCGGCCGCAGCCTGGCCAGCGCCTCGAGGCTGGAATCCGCGCGTGGACCTTCGTCGAGATTGACGCTGCGGGTGCGAATGTCGAGCTCTTCGGTGCCCAGATGGGGGAACTTGTCGACGATATCGATCGTGGTCATCTCGTCGGCAAACAGTCCGGCCTTCTGCGCCTCGATCGCCTTCCGGTGTGACGCGAGTGCGAACTCGTCCTGCATTTCGCGTGTCACTTTCCACTGCGCGGCAACCTTCTCCGCCGTCAGTCCCATGCCGTAGGCGATGCCGATGTTCTCGTCCTTCTCGAAGATGCTCGAGTTGAACGAAGGCTTGTTACCGGTCATCGGCACCATGCTCATCGACTCGGTGCCGCCGGCGATCATCACGTCGGCTTCGCCGACACGGATGCGATCGGCGGCCATCGCGACCGCATTCAGGCCGGACGAGCAGAAACGATTGATCGTGACCCCGCCGGTCGAGTTCGGGAGCCCGGCCAGCAGAACGGCGACCCTTGCAACGTTCAGCCCCTGCTCCGCCTCAGGCATTGCACAGCCGATGATGGCGTCTTCGATCGCCTTAGGATCGAGGCCCGGCACCTGCGACATCACTGATCGAATCGCTGCCACCAGCAGATCGTCGGGCCGAGTATTGCGAAACATGCCTTTCGGCGCCTTGCCGATCGGTGTGCGAGTGGCGGCAACGATGTAGGCGTCCTGAATTTGTCGGCTCACTTTGTGACCCTCCTGTGATCAGTGATCAGTGATCGGTGATCGGTGAAGAAACCACCTCTGGTGACATCTCGGCGAAGCGAACTGATCACCGATCACCGATCACTAGTTTCTTACCGGCTTGCCGTTGTTCATCATTCCCATCATTCTTTCCTGCGACTTCGGGTGATCGACCAGTTGCATGAAGAACTTGCGCTCGAGATCGAGCAGCCATTGTTCGTCGGCCTGTGCACCGGATTCGACATCACCGCCGCACATCACGTTCGCGATGCCCTCGGCAAGAAAGAAATCGTGCGGGCTGATGAAGCCGCCGTCGCGCATGTTGACCAACTGTGTTTTGATCGTCGCAACTCCGCTGCGCCCTGCGACCGGGAACGATGCCGGGCGCAAAGGCGGTCGATAACCGCGAGCGTGCATCGCCGAAGCTTCACCGATCGCCGTCGATAGCAGTTCGTGATTGTTGAATACGATCGTGTCGGTCGACCGCAAGTAGCCCATCTGTTGCGCTTCGAGCGCCGACTTCGAAACATTGGCCATCGCCGCGTTCAGGAACCAGTTCTTGATGAATGGAAAGACATCGGTCATGCCGGCCGCCTGTGCCGACTGCGCGCCGCGCAGCGCGCCTTCCTTCAGGCCGCCCGCCCCCGGAATCAGACCGACACCGACTTCGACCAGACCGATGTAGCTTTCGAGCGAAGCGACAGCCTTCGCGCAATGCAGTATCAGTTCGCATCCACCGCCCAATGCCATGCCGCTGACTGCAGCGACGACAGGCGCCTGCGCATACTTGATGCGCATCCAGGCATCCTGCATCTTCTTCTCTTCTGCGCCGATCGCCTTGGCGCCGCCGGACATGAACACCGGCATCAACGCCTGCAGATCGGCGCCGACCGAAAACGGATCGTCCGGCGACCAGATCACAAGGCCGTGATACCGGGTTTCCGCGAGCTCGACCGCTCTCAATAATCCAGCGATAACACCGGGACCGATCGCGTGCACCTTGGTCTTGATCGATACGATCAAGACATCTGCGCCGGCCTCGGACTCGAGTGTCCAAGCACGCACCGAGTCATCCTCGAATACCGTCGCGCCACCGGTGGTTCCGGTGGCGGTCCCCTCGCCCAGCAGCGGGGCGCGGAAGATCTGCTTCTCGTAAACCGGCAGCGTCGAGCGCGGGACAAATGTCTGCTTCGATGGAGACCACGAACCATGGCTCGTATGAACGCCGCCAGCCTCGGCCACAGGTCCGGCGAAAACCCATTTGGGCAACGGCGCCCTCGACAGCGCTTCACCGGCATCGATATCGGCCTTCACCCACTCGGCCACCTGTTTCCAGCCCGCCGCCTGCCAGGTTTCGAACGGGCCGGTCGACCACCCGAACCCCCAGCGCAGTGCGAAGTCGACGTCGCGCGCGGTGTCGGCGACCGTTTCCAGATGGACCGCGATGTAGTGAAACGCGTCGCGAAAAATCGCCCATAGGAACTTGGCTTGCGGATGATCGGATTCGCGCAACAGCTTCAGGCGTTCGGCCGGGTCCTTCTTTTTCAGGATGCGGCCGACCAGATCATCGGCCTTGCCGCCACCGCCGATGTACTCGCCGCTCTTCGCGTCGAGCACCTTGAGGTCCTTGCCTTCCTTCCGATAAAAGCCCGCGCCAGATTTCTGACCCAACGCACCCTTATCGACCAGCGCCTTCAGTACCGGCGGAGTTGAAAAGTGTTCGGCAAACGGATCGATCGATGCCGGGAGCGTGTCCTGCATCGTCCTGATCACATGCGCCATCGTGTCGAGCCCAACCACATCGGCAGTGCGAAACGTCGCGCTTTTCGCGCGCCCGAGACGTGTGCCGGTCAGATCGTCCACGATGTCGTAAGAAAGTCCGTACTTTTCAGCTTCAATGATCGTCGCCAGCATGCCGAAGATGCCGACCCGGTTCGCAATGAAATTCGGCGTGTCTTTGGCACGCACCACACCCTTGCCAAGGGTCGACGTCAGGAAAGTTTCAAGATCGTCGAGAATCTCGGGCCGTGTCGCCGGCGTCGGAATCAGCTCGACCAGGTGCATGTATCGCGGCGGATTGAAGAAATGCACTCCGCAGAAACGCGCTTTCAGCGCATTGTCCATCGCTTCCGCAAGCTTTGCGATCGGCAGGCCCGAGGTGTTCGAGGCGAAAATTGCGTTGTCGCGCACGAACGGCGCGACCTTGCGATACAGATCGTGTTTCCAGTCGATTCGCTCGGCGATGGCTTCGATGATTAGATCGCAATCGCGCAGCAGCTCCAAATTGTCTTCGTAGTTGGCCGGCTGAATATGAACCGCATCATCCTTGTTGCCCAGCGGCGCCGGATTCAGCTTCTTCAGGTTCTCGATCGCACGCAGCACGATGCCGTTGTTGTCCGCGCCCTTGCCGTCGGGCAGATCGAACAAAACGACCGGCACTTTTGCGTTCACGCAATGCGCCGCGATCTGCGCACCCATTACACCGGCGCCGAGCACAGCGACTTTTCTCACCACAAAATTGTTCATCAGAAACTCTCCGCCGGCAGTTCCATCA
>JBGTEW010000137.1:0-2257 GCA_041747615.1 Burkholderiaceae bacterium
GGCAAGTGGCTGGGATCGCATCAGCACGCGCAACCGGCGGTCGCGGAAGGCGCGGCGGAGTGAGGCGTTGGGAGTGACAGCGCGCCAGGTGGTGCTCGACACCGAGACCACGGGCCTCGAAGTCAGGGACGGCCACCGCATCATCGAAATCGGCGCGTTCGAAATTGTCGGCCGCCGGGTCACCGAGAGGCGGTTTCACCAGTACGTCAATCCGGAACGCGACTGCGACGAAGGTGCGCTCGCGGTGCACGGCATCAACCGGCAGTTCCTCGAAGACAAGCCGAAGTTCTGCGACATCGCCGATGACCTGCTGGAGTTCATCAAGGACGCCGACGTCATCATTCACAACGCGGCATTCGACATCGAGTTCCTGGATGCGGAGCTGACGCGCATCGGGCGCGGTCGCTTTGCGGATTACTGCGGCAGGATCACCGATTCGCTGCAGCACGCGCGCGAACAGCATCCGGGCAAGCGCAACTCGCTTGACGCGCTGTGTGACCGCTACGCGGTGTCCAACGCGCACCGGACAGTGCACAGTGCGCTGCTCGATGCCGGCCTGCTGGCGGATGTCTTCCTCGCGATGACGCGCGGCCAGGACAGCCTGGTGATCGACGTGCTCGATGACGCGGCCTTGATTGCCAACTTCGGCCCGGTCGATGTCAGCCAGCTGCTGGCGGTGGTCGTGCCGGCCGAGGAAGAAGCAGCGCACGAAGCGCTGCTCGACACGATCGAGCGCGAAGCGCGGGTTACGCCGGTGTGGCGTGTGGCGAATCAGATGGCAGCGTGACCAGTCCCCGCAGCTCGCGCTTCAGAACCTTGCCGGTCGCGCTCTTGGGAAGCTGATCGACGAACACATAGCGCTTCGGCCGCTTGAATCTTGCAATGTGCTCGAGGCAGAACAGATCGAGCTCCTGTTCGTCGGGAATGTGGCCCGACCGCCTGACCAGCACCGCGACCACCGACTCGCCCCATTTTTCATCGCGTTCGCCGATCACTGCAGCCTCCTTGACCGCAGGGTGCATCAGCAGCACTTCTTCGACTTCGCGCGGATAGATGTTCGATCCCCCCGAGATGATCAGGTCCTTGCTGCGATCGACCAGCGTCAGGTAGCCGTAGGCGTCGAAGCGGCCCAGGTCGCCGGTATGCAGCCAGCCGTTGGCGAGCGTCGCTGCAGTGGCGTCCTGATCGTTCAGATAGCCGGCCATCACGACATCGCCGCGAACGCAGACCTCTCCCACTTCGCCCATCGGAGTTTGCCGATCGTGGGTGTCGAGCACCGCGACTTCAACGCCGGTCTGTGCGCGTCCGACGGAGCCAAGCCGATCGAGGCGATGGCCGTCGTGGTTATCGACGTGATCGTGCGCCGGAAGGACCGTGATCGTCATTGGCGCTTCGCCCTGGCCGTAGATCTGCACCAGCCGCGGGCCGAAGCATTCAAGTGCGCGCAGGCAGTCGGCGACGTACATCGGCCCGCCGCCGTAGATGATCGCCTTCAGGTTGACCGGTTCACGCCCGCTGCGCCATGCGTCGACCAGGCGCATCACCATCGTCGGCGCGGCGAAGAACTTGACGTGCGGCGTGTAGGCAATGATGTGCTCGATCTCGACGACGTCGAAACCGTGTGCTGCGGGAATGAGCTGCGTTGCGCCTGCCGCGATGTTCGGAACGATGTACAGACCAGAGCCGTGCGACATCGGCGCTGCATGCAGCAGATGGTCGCCGACCACGGCATGATCCACGTCAGTCAGATAATTCAGCGACATTGCCAGCAGACTGCGATGCGTCAGCACGACGCCCTTCGGTCGGCCGGTCGTGCCGCTCGTGTAGAAGAGCCAGGCCGGTAACTGGGCTGAACTGGCGGGCTGAATGGAGATGGGCTCGGCGTGCAGCAGCTTGCGGTACTCGGCGCCTTCGATGTCCACGAAGCGCGTCTCTCCATTTCGTGCAGTCTCGATTGCCTCCGTATCGACGCCGTCGGTGACGAACACGATTTGCACGTCGGCATCGTCCAGGATGAATGCCACTTCCTTCGCGTGCAGCCGCAGGTTGATCGGCACAGCGCTGGCGCCGGCCGCCCAGCACGCATACAGCAGCTCGACGTAGGCGGCGCAGTTGTACGCCAGCAGCCCGACACGCGCGCCGGGACCCGCACCCAGCGCAGTCAATGCCGAAGCGAGCCGCAGCACGCGATCAGCGAGCTGCTGGTAGCTGAGCTCAACGCGGTCACGCTCAATCACCGCGACCGCGCGCGGCAGGC
>JBGTEW010000138.1:0-9463 GCA_041747615.1 Burkholderiaceae bacterium
CGCTGCGACACGCGACAAGCGTTGCTGGCCGTCTGGTGTAAGCCGGGAGCGCCGCACGGGGTCGCTGATTAGCTGCCAGACAGTCGCATTGGATTCACCTTCGGCCAACTCCGACAAGTCGGCCAGGGTGAGCCCGCACCAGGGCGCGCGCAACGCGGCGAGCCACGCCACTTTGTCGGCTAGATGCTCGAGCGCGCGCGTCAGCGCGAGCAAATCGCAGATGATCGGGCGCGTCAGCAGCGGCTCGAGCTCGACCGCGGTGAATTTCAGTCCTGCCTCGCGCAGTGCCGGCACGATTTGCGACAGGTGCGGACGTGCGCGTACCAGCAACGCGATCATCGCCGTCGGCTCGTCAGCCTGGATCCGATGCAACCGTTCGACCACGCGCGCGGCTTCATCCTGCGGCGATCCATCGATCAGCGCGTTGACAATCACTGCTTCGGGCTGCGTATCGGACGACCGATCCGCCACCGATGGCTCGAACGCGACGGCGCCATTTGCCATGTCGCTCTCGCCAGGAAGCACGCGAACAAAAGCCGCGTTGACCCAGTCGACCAGGCCGCGCTGCGAACGGAAGTTGCGCGCCAGCTGCAGGCGTTGTAACGGCAAACTCGCGATTCCCTTGTTCCACGCGCGAAGAAACAGGCCGACCTCGGCCTCGCGAAAGCGGTAGATCGATTGCATCGGATCGCCGACAACAAAGACGGTGCGGCCATCGCCCGGTCGCCAGTCGGCGACCAGCCGATCGATCAACTCGAATTGCGTGATTGAAGTGTCCTGGAATTCGTCAATCAGCAGATGACGAATGCGCGTGTCGAGCGTGTGGGCGATATCGCTGCCGGTGTCCCCGGCGAGCGCCTCGGCCGCGGCCCGCGTCACCTGCACGAAGTCGGTCTCGCCTGCATCGCTGAAAGCCAGCATCAACTCGGCGGCAGCGCGTGGCAGCAATGCGACGATCGATTCAAGGACTTCCCACTGAGCAGCGGTGAAGTGCGGCGCGGGAACCTCGCGCAGGTCATGCAGCGCCTGCCGCAGCGGTTCGTTCGAGCGCAGCGCGTCGGTCAGTGCAACGATTCGCTGCTTAAATGGAGCGGCACCGGCCAATGGGGGAAAGCCTTCTGTCTTGCTAAACCGGGTGCGCCAGTGTCCCTCTTTGGTCAGCAAAAGCGCTGCCAGCGCACGCCACACATCGAGTCGCCGGAAGCTCGCCTCCGGCAGCCCGTCTAGATCCGCGCACGGCGAAAGCGGCGAACCTTCCGGTACGTTTCCTGCGGCGTAGCGTGCCATCGCCATCAACTCTTCAACGGCCGTTAAAGGCAGCGCTTGGCACACACGTGCGATCCGCCGCGAACACTCGTTCTGCATCGGCGCTTCAAGCGCCTCGCGGTCGAGGTGTCCCAGGTGACGCAGCCACTGATCGCGCCTGGCAAGCATTCCGGCCAACAGCCGATGAACGCGCGGCCAGTCATTGTCCAGATGCGTCAGCAGACGCGCGACGTGTTGCGCAACCCTTTGATCCTGCGTGTTCGAGCTGTCGAGCAGCGCCAGCGTGGTGTGCGCGGCAGCGCTGTACAACGGCTCGGCCTGCTCGGTCACCTGCGTGACCGCAACAAAGCGTGTCGTGATCGGCAGCTGCTGGGCCAGCCACAAAGCCAGCGCATCGATCGTTTGCACTCTGAGCCGCCCCGGATTGGCGGCGAGTTCCCAGCCGAGCTCGCGATCTTGCGCCAGTACGCGCTGCGCCAACTGAAAAGTCAGCACCTTGTGGTGCTCTGGCGGCAGGTCCGGCGCAGCGGCATCGGCGAGAGACTGCAGCAGCCGATCCTTCATCTCGGCCGCCGCCTTACGCGTGAAGGTGATCGCGACCACTTCTTCCGGTGCATCGGCGTGCGCCAGCAACGCCAGCACACGCTGCGTCAACAGCTCCGTCTTGCCCGACCCTGCCGGCGCCCGCACGATGAAACTCCGCGTGACGTCAAGCGCGTTCGCCCGCGCGGCGGTGTCGTCGTCGGACAGCGCAGCCTCTTGCGCCACGCCCGACTCCGTGTTGACCGCCGGTTCGACCGACCATGGCAGCTGAAGCTGCGAATCGTTGCGCCCGGATTCGTCAGCCCTCATCGCGCATCCATGGCGTGCCGTCCTCGTCGTCGGCGGTTGCGACAATGACTGATCCACCCCGTTCGTTGATCCGGCACAGCGTCGGCAGATCGCAATAGCGGCAGGTCTGCGTCAGCTTCTTCGGACTCACGGCGGCATAGCCCGCGGCAAACTGAGTGGCCAGCCGTTCGAGCACGAGCGACCAGTGATCGACCAGCGCGCTCCAACTCGCGAACTGTCCCTTCCACTGTGAGCGGACGGGCAGCAAACCAGGGTGCGCCGCAAGCCCACTGAAACCGACGTCGCCGGTCCGCACTCTGGCGAACGCGATCGCGCGCGCTGACGGCTCCGACGCAGTCAGATACAACGGCAACTGCGGCTCGTCGGGCCGTTCGTCAAACCAACCGATGGTTTTCGTCGCTCCCGTCTTGTAATCGATCACGATCCGTGAGCCATCGGGCACTTCGTCAACCCGGTCGAGACGCGACGCGAGTGTCAGCGGTCCGACCTGCATCGTTCTTGCCTCCTCGATCGCAACGACGCGGAACGCGGAGCGCTCCGCAATCTCGTGCTGCAACCACTGCTCGATCACGCGCACAAGGCGTCCCGACTCCAGTTCAGTCAGCGCAGCTGACAGCTTGCTACGGCGTCTTCGCAGCCGCACTTGCGCTGCGTCTGCGGCGGCGCCCAACAACGCGCGCCGCTGCTGCTCCGGCGTCGATGCCAGCACATCACGCGTCGGCTCCTGCAATGAAACCCAGAAGGCAGCCAACGTGTCGTGCACCAGCTGCCCGCGCTCGCGGTAGTCGAAACCGTCATGCGGCGAATCGAGCGACCTGGCATTCAAACGATGAATCGCGAATGCGCGAAACGGACAGGCCGCTTGATTCTGAAGAACGGCCGCGCCGCCGCGCAGCGGCGTCATTGGCTGCCAAGCCGGCGCGGCGGCATCGCGTGATGCCCCGAGCGATGTGCGAGTAAGCGCATCGATCAGCCGTGCCGCGCGCGGCGGTGCCACCCACGACTCGATCGATTCAATCATCCGGCTCGGTGCGATCAGACGGTCGGCCTCGACAGTTGCGTGACTGACGATGACTTCCGGCGCGGACTGCAGCAGCCGTTGCAGCTGCTTCTGTGCACGCTTCAGTTCCGTAGCAGCGCCTGCACCTGGCATGCCGGCGGCGCGCTGCAGCTCGATCGGCAACAGAGGATCGGGCTTCGGTGCCGGCGGCCATGCGTCGGCCGTCAGTCCCATGATCCACACATGGTCGAAGGTCAGTGCGTTTGCTTCAAGCACGCCCAGCACCTGTACCGGCGGCTCGCCGCCCTCGGGCTGGTACATCGTCTCGCGAGCCATTTGCCCGAGCTTGCCGATCGCCGCTTCGGCTGACATCCGTCCGACGATTCGATCGAGAGCCGCAAACTCGCCCAGCAGTTCCTGCCAACGTGCGAGTGCCTGGTACTCGGTCGAGTCAAGCGCTCGCTCGCCAGCCTCACCGCCGATCAGCGCGCCGATCGACTGCAGCGCTTGCGCAAAGGCACTCGCCCACTCGGAAGGACGGTGTGAACGCATCGCGTGCTGCCGCCGCCACTGATTCAACGTGCGCAAGCCGGCGAGCAGACGCGCGACGTCAACGCCGCATTCGCGGGCACATACCTGGACCGCTTCAAACCAACATTCGAAATCAACCGAACGAGGACAGCGGCGGCGCAATTGTGCATCCAGCAGGTCACGCGCGTCGCGCTCGTGCGTTGCACCAGCGAAGTACGGCGAGCGCAGCATCGCGCTGGCTTCCTCGAACTCTACCGTGCCGAGCGGCAATCGAAGCGAGCGCAGCAGGAATGCAACGAGTGCAACGTCGGCCAGCGCGCCGCCGAGTGAGATGGTGAACGGCTGCGCACGAGCGGGAGCCAGTAAACGATCGGGTACGAGGGCCGCATTGAGCGCAGCCACCAGCGAGCGCCGGCGCGCTGCCAAGTGCGGCACGACGATACCGATGCGCGCTCGTGGATTGGCAGCAAGACGCGCCGTAACCCAGTTGGCCATCTTTTCGTTCTCGTCGTGCTCGTCAAGGCACGCGGCCCGCTGGGGCTTCGCATCATGCTGCGGCAGCTCAAATCGCTCGCAGTGCGCGCCTTGTGCGATCAGGGCATCAAACAGCTGCTGCTGCTGCACAGTGACTTCGTCGAAACCCGCCAACACGACATGCGGCGGGGTCGTGATGACACCAGAGGCGACATACTCGCGCACGATAGCCGGAAGTCGAGCAACATCGGTTGCCCCCGCCGCGTCAACGCGACGTTGGTACTCAGCGGACCAGCTGACGAAGACATTCGTGTCTGCGGTCGACGTGTAACGCCGAACGCGCGGCGCTACATCCCACTGATGTGCCAGCATCCATGCATTTGACGCCAACGCAGCCGCTGCAACAGACGATAGAGATCCAAGTTCACTGTCGGTGACGACGGCCTCCCATAGCGCGCGTTCTTGCGTCGAAGTCAGCGGCGCACGCACGTTGGTCAGCGCCGGGTTATGCAGCGCGGCGTCGTATAGATGCGCGACGAATGCTGAAAAGGGCAGGATGAGCGGCGTTTCCCAGACGGTGCGGGACTGTGCCGCCTGGTCGGCATCGAAATCCGCTGCGAGCACACGCGCAAGCCTGCGATTCGGCGTCACAACGCAGACGGCGGCCGGCGACCGGTTCAGCAGGTCAAACAGTGCGTCGCGTTGCATCAGGGTGCGGAAAAGCGGCCATTGTAGGTAGCAGAACGGTCGATCAAGGCTTCCCAACGTCGGAGGAAGTGATACCATGCATATCAAGGTGTGCGCCTGCTCTTGTAATGGGTTCCCGCGCCGCCATGTCTCCTAACAAATTTTCCCTTCTTCCTGAATGCGATGCGCTGTGGTGCACGCAAGCGAGAGGATCCAGATGAGCGATATCAAATACACCAGCGATTCGGCGTTTGAAGCGGACGTTCTGAAGTCCTCGGCACCGGTGCTGGTCGACTACTGGGCCGAGTGGTGCGGTCCCTGCCGCATGATTGCGCCTATCCTTGACGAGGTGTCGAAGGAGTACCAGGGCAAGATCACGGTAGCCAAGCTGAACGTCGATGAGAATCAGGCGACGCCGGCTAAGTACGGTATTCGCGGAATCCCAACGCTGATGTTGTTCAAGAACGGCGCCGTGGTCGGCACCAAGGTCGGCGCACTTTCAAAATCCCAACTAACGGCGTTTATCGACAGCAACCTTTGATCAGTCCGGTGGATCGATGATCGATCCACCGCCATCCTCGCGGGTGCTCTCCCAGCGCCCCATTTTCCCTACCGACTTATGCACTTATCCGAATTAAAAGCATTACACGTCTCGCAGCTGCTGGAGATGGCGATCGGGCTCGAGATCGACAACGCCAACCGGATGCGCAAACAGGAGCTGATGTTTGCGATCCTGAAAAAGCGCGCCAAATCTGGCGAGCAGATCTTTGGCGATGGCACGCTCGAAGTGTTGCCCGATGGCTTCGGCTTCCTGCGCTCACCTGAATCTTCGTATCTGGCGAGCACCGACGACATCTACATCTCGCCGTCGCAGATTCGCCGCTTCAATCTGCACACTGGCGATTCGATCGAAGGCGAAGTGAGAACGCCGAAGGACGGCGAGCGTTACTTCGCGCTGGTCAAGGTTGACAAGGTCAACGATCAGGCGCCCGATTCGACCAAGCATCGCATCCTCTTCGAGAACCTGACGCCGCTGTTCCCCGACGAGCCGTTGACACTCGAGCGCGATATGAAGGGCGACGAGAACATGACCGGCCGCCTGGTTGATCTGATCGCGCCCATCGGCAAGGGCCAGCGTGGCTTGCTGGTTTCCAGTCCGAAATCAGGCAAGACCGTGCTGATGCAGCATATGGCGCACGCGATTGCCGCCAATCATCCGGACGTCGTGTTAATTGTGCTGCTGATCGACGAACGCCCTGAAGAGGTCACAGAAATGCAGCGCTCGGTCAAGGGCGAGGTGGTGGCGTCGACGTTCGACGAGCCGGCGACGCGGCATGTGCAGGTCGCCGAGATGGTGATCGAGAAAGCGAAGCGACTGGCGGAGAGCAAGAAGGACGTCGTGATCCTGCTCGATTCGATCACGCGCCTGGCACGTGCGTACAACACCGTCATTCCGGCATCGGGCAAGGTGCTGACCGGCGGTGTCGACGCCAACGCCCTGCAAAGGCCGAAGCGGTTTTTCGGCGCGGCGCGCAACATTGAAGAAGGCGGCTCCCTGACGATCATCGCCACTGCGCTGATCGACACCGGCTCGCGCATGGACGACGTGATCTACGAGGAATTCAAAGGCACCGGCAACATGGAAATACACATGGAGCGCCGGCTCGCCGAGAAGCGCGTCTACCCTGCGCTGAACGTCAATCGCTCCGGAACGCGTCGAGAAGAACTCCTGCTAAAGCCCGAGATCCTGCAAAAGGTGTGGATCCTGCGCAAGCTGTTATATGGAATGGACGAGATCGAGGCGATGGAGTTTTTGCTCGACAAGATGAAGGCAACCAAGAACAACGCCGAGTTTTTCGACATGATGCGTAGAGGCGGATAACGGGCTTGCTCAGCGTCACTAAAAGCCGGATAATTCGCGCCTTCCAATTCCGGTACGTGGTCGAGCGATGTGCTGCGGCTGGCGGCCAACTAGCGAAATGAAACAAGGCATCCACCCCGAATACCGCGACGTCGTTTTCCAGGACATGCAAAACGACTTCAAATTCATCACGCGCTCGACTTTGCAGTCGCGCGAGACGATCGAACTGGACGGCAAGACCTATCCGCTGTTCAAGCTCGATACGTCATCCGAATCGCATCCGTTTTACACCGGCGCGCAGACACGCATCGTCGAAGCGGGCCGTGTCGAAAAATTCCGGCAGAAATTCGCAGCCAAGACCGAAGCGGTCAACGCTGCGGCGGCTGAAGCCACCAAGGCCAAGGCCGACGCACGGCGCCGGTAACAGCATCGGATCGGGTACAAAGGCAGCTTCGGCTGCCTTTTTTATTAGATGAGTTTTGAGCATCGTCCCTCGCCGGCTCGCGTATCCGAAGCGGCCGCAGCCAAGCTGCCGCGCTGGATGTTCTTCTGCCTGCTTGTCGCATACATCGCGCCGGGGTTGTTCGCACGCGATCCGTGGAGTCTGGAAGACGCCGCTGCATTTGGAGTGATGTGGTCGATGGCGCGCGGGAGCGCAGCCGAATGGTGGCTGCCTTCGGTGGCCGGGCTGTCCCTGCCCGAGGAAGGCCCACTGCCTTTCTGGATTGGCGCGTTACTGATCCGGTTATTCGGAGGCGCCCTCGGCGACGTTGACGCCGCACGACTTACCACAGTGCTGTGGTTTGGGATTGCGACCACCAGCCTCTGGTATGCCACCTATCGGCTCGCGCGGCGCCCGGAGACCCAGCCGGTCGCATTTGCGTTCGGTGGCGAAGCGAGCCCACGCGACTACGGGCGCATGCTGGCTGATATCGCAGTGCTGTTGATGCTCGCCACGTTTGGGATCGTGATCCGGATGCACGAGACGGTGGCCGAGACTGCGCTCCTCGCATTCGTATCGGTATTGCTGCTCGCACTGGCCGTGTCGCTGGAAGATCCATGGAAGGGAACGATCGGCGCCGCCGCGGCACTGGCCGCGATTGCGTTGACTCGCGGCTGGCTGCCGGCCGGCGCGATGACGATTGCCACTCTGATCTTTGTGCTGTCGTTCGGCCCGCAGCGCGCACTACGTGCGATTGTTGTCATCGCGCTCACCGCTGTCTTGTTTTCGATGTGGCCGCTCGCAGCGCGGACAGCCACTGAACAGGCGGGCCCCTACTTTGACGCCTGGTGGGCATGGAACGCGCGCCAGCTCGAAGGCCCGAATGCGGTCAGCTTCATGTGGCTGCTGCGCAATGCAGGCTGGTACACGTGGCCGGTTTGGCCGTTCGCGCTGTGGACGTTGTATTCGTGGCGCAGCTTCTGGCGCCGGCCGCACGTATTGCTGCCGCTGCTGATGGCAGTCGCCGCACTGGCCGCCTTGTTGCTCGGCGCTGAACCCGGCGATCGTGAACTGGTGGCGGCAGTACCCGCGCTGGTTATTCTGGGCGCCTTCGGCGTGTCCACGCTGCGCCGCGCTGCCGACAATACGATCGACTGGTTCTCGCTGGCGCTGTTCACGCTGGCGCTGATCGCGATCTGGCTCTACTTCGGCGCCTGGAACGTTGGCGCGCCGCCCAGAATGGCGGAGTCAATTTCCCGCCTGGTGCCGGGCCTGGAGCCTTCAGCTCCCATCGTCACCACAATCATTGCGCTGGCCGCGACCGCCGCCTGGATCGTACTGGCGCGCTGGCGTGTGAACGTGCGGCCACCGATGCTCTGGCGCGGGCCATTTCTGGCTGCCGGCGGACTTGCGGTCGTGTGGGTCGTGATCGTATCGATGTACGGCGCACCGATCGACTATGCGCGCTCGTACGCCTCGACCGCGAACGTGCTCGCCGAGCAGGTCCGGCGAGTGGGCGGAGACACCTGCGTGCAGGCGCACCACCTGCCGACCGGCGTTCGCGCGATGCTTGCCTACTACGGAAGCCTGCGCTTCGATACCGAGGGCAGCGCATCCTGCAGCGTGGCGATTCACCGCGACAGCCAACGCTCACAGCTCGACGACACACCGCCGAGCGGCAATTGGAAGTCCGCGTACGAGTTCACGCGGCGCGCGCGCTACGACGAGGTCTTCCGTGTGTGGGTGCGCGATCGCTGAGCGGGACGCGATCTTTGAAGCCACAGACGAACGTGCCGCTGCAGGCACCGCCGGACACCTCAACCCGCGCCTTCGCAAGACTCGCCTGGCCGCTTCTGATCGCCAATCTTGCCGTGGTCGGCAACGGCACGATCGACACCGTCATGGCCGGACGGATATCGGCCACCGATCTGGCCGCCGTCGCGATCGGCTCCAGCATCTACATCACCGTGTACATCGGCCTGATGGGCGTGCTGCAGGCGCTATCGCCGATTGCCGGGCATCACTATGGCGCGCATCGCTGGCGGGCGATCGGAGACGATCTGCAGCAGGCACTGTGGTTGTCACTGTTCCTGACGATCGTCGGCATCCCTTTCGTGCTTGCGACCGATGCCTGGCTCGAATTCGCGCGCGCCGATGCGCAAGTGGCGCCGATCGCGCGCACCTACCTGCACGCGATCGCGTTTGGCTTGCCGGCGGCCCTCGCGACGCGCGTGTTCATCGCACTGAACGCGTCGGTGTCACGCCCGCAGGTGACGATGGTGATCAACCTTGCAGCGCTGGCACTGAAAGTCCCGCTGAACGCGTTGTTCATGCACGGCGCAGGGCCGGT
>JBGTEW010000139.1:0-5578 GCA_041747615.1 Burkholderiaceae bacterium
GTGTGCAAGCAGAAACGGCCGCAGCTCGCGCACCAGCGCACCCATCGGCACCTTGGACACGGTCGATGTCACTGCCAGCAGACCGCCCACCGGCGGCGTGATCATGCCAAGCGTCAGGTTGTAGATCATGATCATCGCGAAATGCACCGGGTCGATGCCCGCCGCATGAGCGACCGGCGCCAGGATCGGCACCAGCACCATCACGCCCGGCAGCGGCTCGATGAAGATGCCGAACAGCAGCAACAGCACGTTGATTAGCAGCAGCAGCGTCAGCGGGCTGACCTCGAGCGAGGTAATCCAGCCTGCCAGCGTTTGCGGCACGTTCTCGATCGTCAGCACCCAGGCGAACGCCGCGCTGGCGGCGACGATCAGCAGCACCGATGCGCTCAGGATCGCCGAACGCGACAGGATCGCCGGCACGTCTTTCCAGCGCAGCTGGCGATAGATGAACTTGCCGCACAGCAGTGCGTACACGACGGCCACCACCGACGCCTCGGTCGGGGTGAATATCCCGGCGCGAATCCCGCCGAGAATGATCACCGGCAGCAGCAAAGCCGGAATCGCATTCACCGTGTTGCGCGCCATCTCGCGTGCCGATGGGCGCGCAGCGTCGGCGCGATAGTGGCGCCGCGACGAGATGATCTGATTGACGGTCATCATCGCCACCGCGATCAGAAGTCCCGGCAGCAAACCGGCCATGAACAGCGCGCCGGCCGAGACGCGCTCGTCCTGCAGCGCATAGATGATCATGATGATCGACGGCGGAATGATCGGGCCGACAATCGCGGTCGAGGCGGTCAGCGCGGCCGCATACGCTCTCGAGTAGCCGGCCTTGTCCATCATCTTGATCATCATCGAACCGGGACCCGCCGCATCGGCCAATGCCGAGCCGCTGATGCCGGAGAAAAACGTCAGCGACAACACATTCGCGTGACCGAGCCCCCCGCGCCGATGTCCGACGAACTGCGATGCGAAGCGCAGCAGCACTTCGGTCAGCTTGCCGCCGGTCATCAGCTCCGCGGCGAGGATGAAAAACGGTACCGCGAGCAGCGGAAAGCTGTCGATGCCGGTGAACATCTCCTTGAGTACAACGATCGTGGTGTAGCGATCGTCGAGCGCGACCGCCAGCAGCGCCGCCGCTGCGAGCGAAAACGCCACCGGCACGCCAAGCGCGAGCAGCGCAATCGCCGTGATGAACAGCGTCCAGGCCATCAGCTAGTCGCGCCTACAGCGCGGCAACGATGTCTTTATCCACACCGCCTTCGTGCTCTATCGGTTCACCGAGCACGTAGCGGCGCGCGACCAGACCGAGATGCGCAATCATTAACAGGCAGCCGATCGGCATCCCCGCGTACACCCACGCCATCGAGAACTGCAGCGCGGCGGCCGCCTGGAAGCGCGTGCGCCACGCGTAGTCGATGCCCTCGAACATCAACGCAACGAACAGTACGAGCAGGATCAGTGCGATCAGTGCGCGCACGATCTGCGCTCCGCGCGCAGACAGCGATTGCTCCAGCGTATCGACCCCGATGTGTGCGCCACTGCGCAGGGCCAGGCCGCTGCCCGCGAAGGCCAGCCAGATCATCAGATGCCGGCCGACTTCTTCCCCCCAAAGAAACGCAGACTCACCCGTGTATCGGAGTACAACATTGACGAAGATGACGACTACCATGCCGGCCAGCAATGCGATCAGCAGCGCGCGATTGGCCTGCACCAGCCAGTGCTCGGCAGCATGCAGCCATCGCTTCTCAGCCATGCTTGATCGCGATGGTCTTCAATGTCGTGAATCCGAGCAGTGCTTCGAATCCTTTCTCGCGTCCGTAGCCGCTCGACTTCACGCCGCCGAACGGCAATTCGATACCACCGCCGGCACCGTAGTTGTTGATGTACACCTGACCGCATCGCAGCCGGCGCGCAACACGCATCTGGCGCGCGCCATCAACCGTCCACACCCCGGCCACCAAGCCGTACATCGTGCCGTTGGCGATCGACAGCATTTCGCTTTCGGAGTCGAAGGGAATGGCCGCGAGCACCGGGCCGAAGATCTCTTCCTGCGCCAGTACGTGGCTTGAGGGCACATCGCGCAGCAGTGTCGGCGCCTGGTAGTAGCCGCCTTCAGGCGCGGTGTCGATAACAGTGCCCTGCGCTGCGATCGCAACTCCATCGCGTTCTGCCCGACCCAGAAACTCCTTCACCCGCTGCAGCTGACTATCGCGAATCAGTGGCCCGGCGTCCAGATCGTCCATCGCGGGACCGACCTTCAGCTGCGACATTGCCGCGCCAACTCGCGCAACGAGTTCCTCGTAAATCGGTCGCTCGATCAGTAGCCGGCTACCCGCCGAGCACGTTTGCCCCGCGTTTTGCACAATCGCGTTGATCGCAACCGGCAACACGTCGTCCAGATTCGCATCGGCGAACACAATCTGCGGCGACTTGCCGCCGAGCTCGAGCGTGACCGGGCAATGATGCGCGGCCGCTGCTTGCGCGACCGCCGTGCCGGTAGACGGTGAGCCGGTAAACGAGATGTGGTCAATGCCGCGATGCTGCGCCAGCGCTGAGCCGGCGTCGGCACCGTACCCGGTGACGATGTTCAAGGCGCCGCCGGGAAAGCCTACTTCGGCCGCCAGCTCCGCGACTCGCAACACGGACAAGCATGCGTCTTCGGCCGGTTTGACGACGCACGCATTGCCCGCCGCCAGCGCAGCGCTGACGCTGCGACCGAAGATCTGCATCGGATAGTTCCACGGCACGATGTGACCGGTCACGCCATGCGGCTCGCGCAGCGTCAGCACTGTCATTCCAGCCTGATATGGAATCGTGTCGCCATGTAGTTTGTCGGCCGCGCCCGCGTAGTACTCGAAGTAGCGTGCGAGCGCCGTGGCATCGGCGCGGCCCTGCTTCAGCGGCTTACCGGTGGTGCGCGATTCGAGTTGCGCAAGCTCATCGTGATGATCACCAACGGTGTACGACAGCTTCATCAACAGTCGGCCGCGTTCGGTCGCCGTCAGGCGCCCCCAGGGGCCGTCGAAAAATTCCCCCAGCGCACTGCGCGCTGCCACCACTGCAGCGTCAATATCGGCCGCGTTGCCGCGCGCGATCTTCGCGAAGGCCACCCCATCGGAGGGATCGATGACATCGATCGTCCGGCCTGACGCCGACGCGACCCAGCGATTGCCGATGAAGTGATGTGATCCTGCCGCCGTGTTGCCGTCCATCGCCGCTCCCTCGCCCGAACCGGCGAATTATTACCCGCCACGCCTGGTTAGCCGGCGCGCCCCCGCGACGCCAGCACGTTCAGCCCCAGCCCCGCAAGTACGAGGGCGGCACCTGCCAGTTTCCACCACGTCATGACTTCTCCCAGCAACAGCACGGCCAGGCTCATTCCGACAATCGGCACCAACAATGTGAACGGCGCGATCAGCGCTGCCGGATGCTGTCGCAGCAGCCACGCCCAGATTCCGAAGGCGAGCAGCGTTGTGGGCCACGCCTGAAACGCCAGTCCGAGCCAGGCAGCAGCGTTCATCGCCTGAATCGAAGCAAGCATATCGGCCGGACCATCGACGACAAGGGCCACAGGCAGCATGACGAGCGCCGCTGCGGCGCTGGCCCATACGACAACCGCCAGCGGCCGGTCGCCCGGTATTTTCTTGACGATGAAATTGGCCGTGGCCCACGAGAGCGCCGCCGCGACGACCAACGAAAAACCGAGCAGCGTCGACGGCGGCAGATGCAGAGCCACCAACAGCAAGCCTGCACCGGCGACCAAACCGCCCGCCAGCTGGATCGGCTTTGCGCGTTCGTGCGTCAACAGCGCGACCAGCGCGATCGTGAAGAATGCCTGCACCTGAATGACGAGCGATGCCAGGCCGGTCGGCATGCCGGCTGCCATGCCGGCGAACAGCAGCGCGAACTGCAAAGCAAATGCGGACAGTCCATAGGCTGCCACCAGACGCCACTTCGCTTGCGGCGGCCGAATGAATAACAGAACCGGAAATGCCGCCAAGGTGAACCGAAAAAACGTCAGCGTCATCGGCGGCATATCGTCCAGGCCCCAGCGGATGACGATGAAGTTAAACCCCCAGATCGTCACCATCAGAAGCGCTGCTGCGAGGTGCAATGGGCTCACGAAATCCTCGCAACAGCGCCGCAGGGATGGGGGTTTGCTCGGAGTCCCCGCAGGGGCCGGCGCGCAGCGCCGTGCCACCAGATCGTCACCATCAGTACGGCGGCGGCTAGGTGTAGCGGCCTCATCCGGAGTCGCGCAGCGCACTGCGCTCGCTCAGTTCATCAACATACGCCTCGATGCCGCCGGCCTCACGCTGCAGGTAGCGCTCGACTGCATCCGCAAAGGCAGGATGCGCCAGCCAGTGCGCCGAGTGGGTGGTGACCGGTTCGAAACCTCTGGCCAGCTTGTGCTCGCCCTGCGCACCGCCTTCAAACACACGGAGGCTATGTTCGATCGCGAAGTCGATCATCTGGTAGTAGCTCGTTTCGAAGTGCAGGCACGGCACATACTCGACGGCTCCCCAGTAACGCCCGTACAAGCGCTCGCGATCGAACAGCGCGAGTGCTGCAGCGATCGGTTTCTGCGCCCGGCTTGCGATCACGAGGAGCACGTTCTCCGGCATCGACTGCGCGACTTGCAGGAAAAACCGGCGGTTCAGGTACGGCGTCGAGTAGTGCGCTGCATACGTGGTCGCGTAACACCGGAAAAACAGATCCCAGTCCGCCTCGGTGATCTCGCCGCCCACTTTGCGCTCCAGAGTGATACCGGCGGCGGCAACCTTCCGCCGTTCTGCACGGATCTTCTTGCGTTTGGGTTGCGACAGCGCGGAGAGGTAAGCATCGAACGACGAGTAGTCCCGATTGAACCAATGAAACTGCACGGCGCGGCGCGTCATCAATCCGAGAGCGGTCAACTCCTGCATATCGATGTGCGGCGCAAACAGCACGTGCAGAGATGACAGATCGGACTGCCTGGCGTGCGAGACGAGCTCCCGTGCAAGCAGATTGCGCGCAGGTACATCGCGCGCGATCAGTCTGGTGCCGGGTACCGGTGTGAACGGCACCGCGACGAGCCACTTCGGGTAGTACTCGATGCCGTTCTGCTGGTACGCATTGGCCCAGGCCCAGTCGAATACGTACTCGCCGTATGAGTGATGTTTCCGATACAGCGGAACGGCACCCGTCAGTTGCTCCCCGTGCCAAAGCGTCAGGTACTGTGGCTCCCAGCCCGAGCGCGGCGATGCACATCCGGTCGTATGCAACGCATGCAGAAACTCGTAGCGTAGAAACGGGTTTCCCCCTCCCACCGCCACCAATGCATTCCATTCGGCGCGGCCGATGGTCGCCAGATCGGCGACGATCCGCGTGCAATAATTCGCGCCGTCTGCCTGTTGAGTCATCTATGAGTTCGAAAGTCAAAGTCGCGGTTGCGCAGTTGAATTGCACCGTCGGCGACTTCGAGGGCAACAGCAGAAAGATCATCGAAGCGGCCTCGCGTGCCGCTGCAGCGGGAGCAGACTTGCTGCTGACGCCGGAGCTGTCGCTGACCGGCTATCCCCCTGAAGACTTGCTT
>JBGTEW010000140.1:0-6602 GCA_041747615.1 Burkholderiaceae bacterium
ACGATCGTGTCGAATGCTTCTGCGCCGCGCATACGGGCCTGCTCGGGCGGCAACGATGCGAAAGGAAATGGAATGTCGACGATCGGCAGACTGGGAATGCCGAGCATCGCCGCCTGCTTCATACCGGCGTTTACAAATCCGGATGTGCAGATCGCAGCGGTAGGGATGCCTACTCGCTCCATCTGTGCCATGTCATGCAGACTGCACGACACGCACGACCCTCAATCTCCTACTGCTGTGATCACTCCGTCGTATTTTTTCAGCGCGTCGATGATGTGCGGCTCGGCAAAGCGCGTATAGGTTTTCTTCTTGATCAACTCGGTTTCGCAGTTGAAATCGCGCTTGAGCCGTTCGCCCACTTCGAGAAGCAGGTATTCGGCGTTGTGTTTTATGTTGTCGAGCAATGCGATGCGTTTACCCTGAAGCGTATTCAGGCGCGCGGCTCCGGTCTGCGCCGTTGAAGCCTGCTCCGCGCTCGGATCTACAAGAGTTATTGACATGATGTCTCCTTCGTCTCACTAACTGCATTTATTCCACGGCCACTGTGACTGACGGCGTTGCCCAGCCCGGTAGGAACGCGGTGTGCCGACCCGTACCGCCCGCCACGACTATCGTTATCTCGCTCGGGCG
This sequence comes from Burkholderiaceae bacterium, assembly GCA_041747615.1. Classification (GTDB taxonomy): domain Bacteria; phylum Pseudomonadota; class Gammaproteobacteria; order Burkholderiales; family Burkholderiaceae_F; genus JACCZX01. The sequence goes on from JBGTEW010000140.1 coordinate 631, forward strand.
GCGGACCATCGGCACCATTTCATTTTCGTCTTCGCGGTTCACCCACCGCGGCCAGAAATTTCGGTTTACTTCACGGCCGTAAAGACCGCCGAGTTTGACGAGGCGTACCGGCTTGCGCGCCTTCTCATAAAGGTATTCCTTGAAGTGCTGCTTGCTCCATCCGTCGCGCGCGATAGTCTCGGCGTGACTCGGGCAAACGACGAGCATCACTTCACCTTGAGCGTAAAACATGTTCTTGCCCAGCGTCGCCATCGTGTCGGCAATCGTGAATGCCAGATCCTGAGCGTTCTGGCTGGCCTGGTTGTTGACGTTGTGTGGGGCCTCACAGCCGAAGACCGTGACTGCGCTCTGTTCACGTTTGAAGCCGCGCTCCACGTGCAGCGGATCCCATGGACTCTGCTCTTCGTTCTCCGCTATGCAGTAGGTGTACTTGCCGGGATGTCCGAGCGTCGCCTTGTCGGTGACACCGGGAAGTGCGCCGCCTATGTTTGTAAGGATGAGCTTTACTGCACGCCCGATCGTCGCGTTTGCCCGGTTGCCTTGTCCGAACACATTGGCGCCGCTGTTCATCTGGAGATCAATACGCGCCGGGCCGTTGACGACTACGAGAGGCGTTGAAAGGTGCGTCGAACACTGCATGCCGTTCAGGTTCAGGACCGGGTTGGTCATGGCCTTCACTGCGGCGATCACTACCGGCAAGTAGGCGGGGAGGCAGCCCGCCATCACGCAGTTGGCGGCGATTTTCTCAACTGTTGCTTCGCCCCATGCGGGCGGAATCTTGGCGATCAGCGTCGATGGCGCGAGAGTCGTGCCGGTGAGCATCGCGGCGACGCGCTCCTCTGTGGGTGGAATGACCGGCAAGCCATCAGTCCAGCCCTTGTCATAGCAAACCTGGAACGCATCGTCTGCGTCGGCAATCGAATGTCGTGCAGCGGCTCCCATGTCTTCAAGTCCCGCGCTTAAGTGCGCGCGGTGCATCCACTTGCGGTGTGCATTCAATGAGCTTCATCACATCGGCTCCAATCAGTAATTGCAAATGATCCGCGCTCGGGATACAGTTGTCAAACAGCGTATTAATTTGTCCTAATACAATCAATTGGCCGAGCCGCGTTCCCCTGTGCTAGCTGTCAAATCGCATCGCTCAGGCGAACGCAAGGTGCGGGTTCGTCCGGTACCGGCGGTCAGCCGCGCGATCGCGATCCTGCGGCTGCTCGGCAAGAGCCCAGAGCCGATCGGCGTCAAGGCGATCGCGCAGTCGCTCGGCCTTGTGCCGAGCACGTGCCTGCACATCCTGCGCGTTCTGGTCGAGGAGGAGCTGATTCGGGTTGACGCGACCAAGCGCTACAGCCTTGGCGTCGGCGTGCTGGCGCTGGCGCGTACCGCGATAGAGCGCAACACGTTCGCCGCGGTCGTGCAGCCGGCGCTCGGCCGGCTTTCCGCGCAGTGGGATGTCACTGCGATTGGGGTCGAAGTCGTCGCGCTTGACTACCTGGTGGTCGTCGCGCTGTCACGCGCGCAAATGCCATTCAGCCTGCATCTGGATGTCGGCAGCCGATTTCCTGCGTTGATCAGCGCCACCGGGCGGCTGGTGGCGGCGTACAGCGATCGTCCGTGGAACGAGATCGAGCAGGGCTTCAGGAGACTGCGCTGGCAGAACGCGCCCTCCGTCAAGACATGGCGCGCCGAAGTCGAAGCGGTTCGGCGCAAGGGCTTCAGCGTCGATCGCGGCAACTACATCAACGGCGTCACGATCGTTGCCGTGCCGCTGCTCGACGCGAGCAACCGCTTGCGGCATGTGATCGTGGCCGCCGGCATGATGAGCCAGCTCGATAGCGCCCGCTGCACGGCACTGGCAAAGCAGATGCAAGCCGAAGCTGGCACGCTGATGGATTCATTTATCGCTGCACGATGACAGTGATGCTGGCCGATCCGGGTGCGTCGGGCTGGAAGCAGCGCGATCTCCCAGGGTTCATCCGCAGGGTCGGTCCGCTCTGGACGCGCAAGGAGAACGACGCCTGGGCGTACGCGATCGTCTCCAAATCCGAGCACATCAATCCGGCCGGCGTCGTTCACGGCGGACTGCTGATGACGCTGATCGATCACGCGCTGAGCGCGATCGCCTGGGAGGACGCGGGGCGCAGGCCGTGCATCACGATCCAGATGGATGCCCGGTTCCTCGCAGCCGTGCCACCTGACCGGCTGATAGAGGCGCGCGGCCGCGTCATCCGACGGACGACGACGCTTTCGTTCACAGAAGGAAGTCTGACGGTCGACGGCGACGTGGTTCTGACGGCAAGTGCGATTTCGAAGATCGCGTGATCCAGATCCTGACGACGGTCCTTCCGGCTCGTTGTGCACGGAATTCGACGCGGCATTTCGCCGCCCCTTACAGAACCGCCACCGGTGGGATCAAACGTGAAGCGTTTCAGCACTGCGTTGAGCTCAAGCAACCGATGTGTTGAGCACAGCGGGGGCAAGTGAGACTACATCCAGCCGATTGCCGGCCGCACACCGTAGCTATTGCGACTGATAAAGAAATGCTCTTCAAACTGCAACGTCGAGCTCCGTGCGCTGCCTTCCGGCTGCACTTCGATCGTGAAACGCATCACTTGGCCGGGGACGAATGTGAATGTTCCAACGTAGCTCACCCCTTCGTTCGCGCGGATCACGCGCATGTCCAGAGGTTCGGTCACGCCAAACAAGTTTGTGACGCTCGCTTTGACCTGCGCCGGCACCGTTTTCGCGGGCGGTGCAGGTTGGACCACGACCACGTTGAGCAAACCGCGGTCGGGGCTGATTTCGATGCCGTGCGCGCGCCTGGTTGACTCCGGCAACAACGCGCCCGTCAGCGCATTGGCCCGCACGACATACTGACCGAAGTGCCGTTCGTAAGACTGTGCATGAACCAATCCGCTGCCAATACCCAGCGCAACAAGCAATGCGGTCTGCCGAACCAATCTGTGTGCAGCCAGCACGGTGAGATGGCTTATCGCCTTCTGAGCGCGCGATCGCAGTGCAGCGATCGTGCCGATGCAGCCACGCCTTGTCTTGACGTTACCCCTGACGCCGCACAACATGCTGCCTCTCTCAATCCTCCAATTTCTAAGCTCTGGCAGAGCAAACCCTGTGCCGCGGTTGACGACTTGAGCGCGAGCGTTCCGGCGACTGACAGTGGCTCCCACGGGTACCTTGTAGCTCGGAGCTCCCGCATAACTTTAGTCGAGCGAAAACGGCGAGCCGGAGTCCGATCACGACCATGGGCACGAACACTGCTCAGTCTGTGGACACTCTGCGGATCCCTCCTATGAATTTCGTGCGGGTTGCGTTGCTCTCGACGACATTGATTGTCTCGGCTTGCGCTCCGCCGGCTACTACTCCGGTCAGCGTCGGTATCGGCCCTAATCCAGAGCTCCCGCCACCCAACAGTCCCCTGATCCCGGTCGTCAATATCGCGCCTGCCATCGGGTGGTCCGGCGCTATGCCGACTGCAGCGCCAGGTATGCGCGTCACGGCATTTGCGAGCGGCCTCGATCACCCGCGCTGGGTGTATGTGCTTCCCAACGGCGACGTGCTGGTGGCCGAATCCAATGCCCCCAAACGGCCCGAGCGTAGCGGCTTGTATTTCTGGATCATGGGCAAAGTGATGGCGCGTGCTGGCGCAGGCGTGCCGAGCGCCGATCGCATCACGTTGCTGCGCGACGCCGATGGCGACGGCGTGGCCGAAGTTCGGACGGTGTTCTTGCAAGGACTCACGTCGCCATTCGGCATGGCGCTGGTCGGCGATCAGTTCTACGTCGCGAACACGGACGCGGTGATGCGTTTCCCGTACGCCACCGGCGACACGCAGATCACAGCGTACGGCACCAAGGTAGTCGATCTGCCGGCCGGACCGTTGAACCATCATTGGACCAAGAACTTGATTGCTAGCCCCGACGGCGCGAAGCTGTACGCAACGGTCGGGTCAAACAGCAACGCTGCCGAAAACAGCATCGCGGCCGAAGAAGGCCGCGCTGCGATCTGGGAGATCATCCCGGCTAGCAACACACGGCGGCTGTATGCGACAGGACTACGCAATCCGAACGGCATGGCATGGGAGCCGAGCACCGGCATGCTGTGGACCGTCGTCAACGAGCGTGACGATCTTGGCCACAATCTTGTTCCCGATTATTTGACGTCGGTGCGCGACGGCGGCTTTTACGGTTGGCCGTGGAGTTACTACGGCCAGCACGTTGACGAGCGGGTCGAGCCGAAGCGGCCGGACCTTGTTGCCAAGGCAATCGTGCCCGATTACGCATTGGGATCACACGTCGCAGCACTCGGCCTGGCTTGGAGTGAAGGCAACAAGCTGCCAGCGCAATTTGCCAGCGGCATGTTCATCGGCCAGCACGGATCATGGAATCGCGAGCCGCGTAGTGGCTACAACGTCGTGTTCGTTCCCTTTGTCAGCGGCAAGCCGTCGGGCCCGCCGGTCGACGTGTTGACCGGCTTCGTCAATGCCGAAGGCAAGGCGCACGGACGGCCAGTGGGTGTTGCAATCGATCGGCAAGGCGCGCTGTTAGTCGCCGATGACGTCGGCAACGTTATCTGGCGCGTCACGTCAGCTACGGGGGCCAAGTAGCGCAGCAACGGCTCCTCAAAGTTTCGAAGCTGCTTTCAATTACGTACGGCGAAGTGACGCCTATTCACCTATGAAAGGGTTAACGCAGCTTTGGGCGCATCTGCGCTCGAGTTTATGGTTTGTACCGTCGCTGATGGTGGCGAGCGCGATCGGCCTGGCGATCGCGTTGATTGAAGCTGACGGATACCTCGGAGTCGATTTCACCGACTCGTATCCGAGAATCTTCGGCGCGGGCGCCGACGGTTCGCGCGGGATGTTGTCAACGATCGCCGGCTCGATGATCACAATCGCCGGCCTGACATTTTCATTGACGATCGTGGCAATGGCTCAGGCTTCGCAGATGTACTCATCGCGCATCCTGCGCACGCTAATGAGCGACCGCGCAAACCAGTTTGTGCTCGGCTACTTCGTTTCGGTTTTCGTGTATTCGCTGGTCGTGTTAAGGACGATCCGTGGAGGCGACTCCGAATTTGTTCCGTCGACCGCGGTGCTGGCCGGGTTATTGCTGGCGATCGCAAGCGTGCCGGTGCTGGTCTTCTTCATACACCACGTTGCGCGATCGTTGCAGGCGTCGTCAATCATTTCGTCTGCAGCCGAGCAAGCGCTGCAGGCCGTCGAGCGCCTCTTTCCGCACGAGCTCGGCGATGAAGTTGAAGAGCCCGAAATCGACTCGACGTTGTTCATGCGGCGGCGCTGGCATCAGATTCCGGCGCTAAAGACCGGTTACATCCAGGCAGTCGATTCCGAGCGCCTGCTCGAGTTCGCTCGCCGGCGGAATCTGGTCTTGCGCATGGAGCGCTCTATCGGCGACTTCGTCGAGAAGGATTCCGCGCTCGCGGCAGTGAGTTCTAAGGCCGACGCAAGCTGCGCTGATCGTGAGTTTGACGCTGAGCTGAACGCCATCTATACGATCGCGCATTTCCGAACAATCGAACAGGACGCGGCGTTTGGAATTCGCCAGCTGGTCGATATCGCTCTCAGGGCACTATCGCCCGGCGTCAACGACGAAACGACGGCCATTGTTTGCATCGATTTCATCGGAGCGATAGTGGCGGCGGTCGCCCCCCAGCGCATCGAGGATTCTTACCGTTCCTCAAACGGCGATGTGGATGTAATCGCGCAAGGCCCCACCTTTAAGTCACTGATAAGCGAGGCATTGGATCCGCTGCGCGACGCTGCGGGCGATAACGTCGCCGTTTACCTGCGGCTGCTGAACGTGATCGAGACGGCGGCTCAGCGTACGCGTAGCATGCACCGGCGACAAATCCTCGAAACCCAGATCGAACTGATCGCGAGAGACGCAGCACGTACGGTTCGATCCGACTACAACCAAGAGCGAATTCGGCAACGATTA
>JBGTEW010000141.1:0-4087 GCA_041747615.1 Burkholderiaceae bacterium
GTCTAGGGCAACCCCAGCGGCCGCAACAACACGACCCATATAATCGTTCAATGAGTCCCAAGTACGAACCGCAGGCAATCGAGGCCGAGGCGCAGCGCCACTGGATCGCGACGGATGCGTTTCGTGCGGTTGAGTATGCGACCGATGCGACCGGCAAAGCGAAGCCGAAGTTTTACCTGTGCTCCATGCTGCCGTACCCGAGCGGCAAGCTGCACATGGGCCATGTCCGCAACTACACGTTGAACGACGTGATGTATCGCATCATGCGTATGCGCGGATACAACGTGATGACTCCGATGGGCTGGGACGCGTTCGGCCTGCCGTCGGAGAACGCGGCGATCGAGAAGAAGGTCTCGCCTGCGGAATGGACCTACGCCAATATCGCCGACATGAAGTCGCAGATGCAGCCGCTCGGACTTGCGTTCGACTGGTCTCGCGAGGTCACGACGTGCAAGCCCGAGTATTACGTGTGGAACCAGTGGATGTTCCTGAAGATGCTTGAGTCGGGCATCGCCTATCGCGACACGCAGGTGGTCAACTGGGATCCGATCGATCAGACGGTACTCGCCAACGAGCAGGTGATCGAGGGTCGTGGATGGCGATCCGATGCGATCGTCGAGAAGCGTGAGATCCCCGGCTACTACCTGGCGATTACCCGCTATGCGAATGAACTGCTCGAAGACCTGCAGCAGCTCGACGGCTGGCCGCCGCACGTGCGAACGATGCAGGAGAACTGGATCGGCAAGAGCGTAGGCGTCAACTTCGGCTTCCCGTACGTACTTGACGGGGAGAAAAACCTGTTGCGCGTGTTTACCACGCGCGCCGACACGATCATGGGCGTGACGTTCGTTGCGGTTGCAGCCGAGCACCTGCTGGCGTCGCGTCTGGCGCGTGACGAACCGGACCTTGCTCGATTCATCGACGAGTGCAAACGCGGCGCTCTGTCCGCGGTCGACACTGCAACGATTGAGAAGAAGGGCGTGCCGACGGGGTTCTGTGTCACGCATCCGCTCTCGGGCGTAGAGGTTGAAGTATGGATCGGCAATTATGTGCTGATGGGCTACGGCGAAGGCGCCGTGATGGGTGTGCCCGCTCACGACGAGCGTGACTTCGAATTCGCGAAGAAATATGGACTGCCGATCAGGCAAGTGATTTCTGTTACCCCCGATCTGGTGCCCGCTGACGGCGGCCGCCGGTTTTCGACCGATGCCTGGCAGGACTGGTATGCAGACAAGGAGCACGGTGGTTGCGTCAACTCGGGCAAATACGACGGCCTGATGTACCAGGCTGCGGTCGACGCGATCGCCGCCGACCTGAAGGCGCTCGGTTACGGCGACACACGGGTGCAATGGCGGCTGCGCGACTGGGGAATTTCGCGTCAGCGCTACTGGGGCACACCGATTCCGATCATTCACTGCGCGGATTGCGGCGTGGTGCCGGTGCCGTATGAAGCGCTGCCGGTCGTGCTGCCGGAGGGATTGATCCCGGACGGATCAGGTAATCCCCTCACCGGCTACGAACCGTTCCTGAAGTGCAAATGCCCCCGCTGCGGCAAGCCGGCGCGGCGCGAAACCGACACGATGGACACTTTTGTCGACTCGTCCTGGTACTACATGCGCTACTGCTCGCCGGACAACGACCGAGCGATGGTCGATCAGCGCAACGGCTACTGGATGCCGATGGATCAGTACATCGGCGGTGTCGAGCACGCGGTATTGCACCTGCTGTATGCGCGGTTCTGGACCAAGGTGATGCGCGACATGGGGTTGGTCACGTTCGACGAACCGTTCAAGCGGCTGTTCACGCAGGGCATGCTAACCGCGGAGTGTTATTACCGAGAAGACGGGGCAGGCAGGAAACGCTGGTACTACCCGAGCGAGATCGACGTCGAGTACGACGAACGCGGACGACCCGTCAAGGTGACCGCGACGGAAGATGGTGAGGCTGTTTTCTACGGCGGCACCGAAAAGATGTCGAAGAGCAAGAACAACGTGGTCGAGCCGCGCGACATCATTGCGCGGTTCGGTGCCGACACGGCGCGCGCCTTTGTGATATTCGCAGGCCCACCGGACCAGAGCGCTCCGTGGTCGAGCGCAAGCGCCGACGGTACTTATCGCTTTATGCGTCGCCTCTGGAATTTCTGTCACGTGCACCAGCAGGCAGTACGCAAGGCCGGGACACTGCAGTCCGCCTCTATCGACGCACGCTGCAAGCGGCTTCGACATGAGATTCACCTGCAACTCAAGCAAGCCGACGCCGATTACGAGCGCATGCACTACAACACGGTGGTCTCAGCATCGATGAAGATGCTGAACGCGCTGGAGGAGGCAAATTCCGCAAACGGCAGTGCCGCGATCGAGGCAGCGGTCAACCGGGAATCGGTTGGTATTCTGCTGCGGGTGCTCTATCCGATTGCCCCGCACATCACGCACGTACTGTGGAACGAGCTGGGGTATGTGCGCGAGCTTGGCGAACTGCTGGATGCACCGTGGCCGCAGACCGATGCCGCGGCCCTCGAGCAGGAAGAAATGCAGCTGGTCGTTCAGGTCAATGGCAAGGTGCGCGGCTCGATTCGAGTGCCGACGCACGCGGAGGATTCCGCGATCACCGCCACCGCGCTGGCCGACGCGAATGTGCTGAGGTTTGTCGAGGGGCGACCGGTCAAGTTCTCCAAGGTGGTGCGGCCCAAGCTGGTCACGATCGCAGTCTGATGTGGCGACCTCTCGCCTTCCGTGCAGGCGCACTGGCCCTCTCGGGTGCGCTCGTCTCCTGCGGCTTCCAGTTGCGCGGCTCGCATACGTTGCCGATCGACCGCCTGTTTCTCGCGCTGCCGGTCAACTCGCCGGTCGGCGCGGAAATAACACGCGTCGTTCGCGCGTCCACCAATGCCAGTGTCGTCACTGATCGCAAGGAGGCGCAGGCGATCCTCGAACTGCTCGGCGAGCAGCGCGAGCGTGAGGTCCTGTCGATCAACGCCCAGGGCCGTGCCCGCGAGTATCAGCTGCGGCTGCGCACGACGTTTCGCGTGGTTGATTCGCAGGGACTCGAGCTGATCACGCCGACGACGCTGCTGGCTCGGCGTGACATCGCATTCAACGAATCCGAGTTGCTGGCCAAGGAATCGGAAGAGGCGCTGCTGTATCGCGACATGCAGAGCGACCTCGTGCGGCAGATCGTCAATCGCCTGCAGGGAATGAAGGTTGCAAGTTAGAGCCGAGGCGCTTGGCGGCTTGCTGGCGCGCGCACAGCGCGGAGGCTCATTGCCTCCGGTGTTCGTGGTCGCAAGCGACGAGCCGCTCCTTTCGATCGAGGCACAGGATGCCATCCGGGCCACGGCGCGCGGTCTGGGCTACACCGAGCGGGACGTACTGAACACCGATGCGCGCTTCGACTGGTCAAAGCTGGCCGAAACTGCACAGGCGCTTTCGCTGTTCGCCGACAGGAAGATCATCGAGGTACGCCTGCCCAGCGGCAAACCGGGAACGGCCGGCGCCAGGGCACTTGAGGCGCATGCCTCCGCCACCCATGAAGGCGTGGTAACGATCGTCGCCCTTCCCCACCTCGATCGGCGCGACCTGCAATCCCGCTGGATCGCGGCGCTCGAGCGCGCAGGCGTGCTGGTTGACATCGAAGCGATCGAGCGGGCGCAGCTCCCGCAATGGATTGCACGACGCCTCGCTCGCCAACAGCAAAGCGCAAGCACTGACGCGCTCGAGTTCATCGCCGACAAGGTCGAGGGCAACCTGCTGGCTGCTCATCAGGAAGTGGCCAAACTGGCGCTGCTCTATCCGGCGGGTCAATTGACGCTGGAGCAAGTCACCGAGAGCGTGCTGAACGTTGCGCGCTACGACGTGTTCCACGTACCACTGGCAATGCTCGCCGGCGACGCGGCGCGCGTGCGCAAGACCATGGCGGGGCTGGAGGCCGAAGGCGCGGCGATTCCACTCGTGCTGTGGGTCATTGCCGAAGAATTGCGAACGTTGCTGCGGGTCAAGGCGCACGTCGATGCCGGACGGCCGTTCGCGGTTGCGGCTCGCGAAAACCGCTTGTGGGGGCCGCGCGAGAAACTGGTCGAGCGCGCGATTGC
>JBGTEW010000142.1:0-6917 GCA_041747615.1 Burkholderiaceae bacterium
TGCCGCACAAGGATGTGCTGAAATTTGTCCTGCTTGAAAATCTCGTCGTAGATGAACAGGACAGCGCCGCCCGGATACCCGAAGACGTGCTTGACTCCTTCATCCTGCAAACATCGAACGACGATTTCGGCGCCGGTTAATTCCATTTCGAACCCTCTCAAAGTCCACGGGAAATTGATTGGTTGCCGTTCCGTGCTCGCTCGTGACGAGTGGTGCGGCGGGCGCTTTGCGCCTACTTATTCATCAAAGCCGGATAAGCTGCAATCGATAAGCTATCTTGTTGTTGTCTTACAAGAGCGCAGGAAGATACGGCAGCGCAGCATATTGTGCAAATAGATCGTCAAAGAACCCATGAGCCACAGAGGACCGCTTAGTGGCCTCGGGTCAAGAACTATCCGACTTTCTTAAGGGCGTCGAGCGTCGAGCGTACAAGCAGGCACAGTACGCCGTCCGCGATGCGGATGCGGCGCTCGACATCGTGCAGGAAGCGATGATGAAGCTGGCGGAGAAGTATGGTGACCGGCCGGCGGCCGAGCTGCCCCTGCTTTTCACCCGGATTCTGCAGAACGCCACCTACGACTTTTTCCGCCGGCAGAAGGTTCGGTCCACCTGGGTCACTCTTTTTTCGGCTTTGTCGCCGGGCCATGAGGATGACAATTCCGATCCGTTGGAGACGCTGGAGGCCATGGCCGGCTCCCCGGCGGCCGAGAGCGCGCAGGACCAGGTGGAGCGATCGCAGGTGGTTGCGATCATCGAAGAAGAGGTGGCCCGCCTGCCGGCCCGTCAACGAGAGGCATTTTTGATGCGTTACTGGGAAGATATGGACGTGGCGGAAACCGCCGCACTAATGGGGTGCTCGGAAGGTAGCGTCAAGACTCATTGTTCCCGCGCTACACACGCGTTGGCGCGAGCATTACGGGCACGGGGCATACAGCTATGAATGAAAAAGAATTCGGTTATCAGGTTCGTCAGGCGCTAAACGAAGCGGCGGCGCAGCTCGATTACAAGACTACGTACCGGCTCGAACAGGCGCGCGCGGCAGCGGTAGCCCGCCATCGGGCACCCTCCGCGACAGCGGCGTGGAGTCCGGCGCAACAGGCGGTGGCAACTTCGTCCGGCCAGTCAACTCTTGGCTGGTTCGGCAGCATCGGCCTGGCGACGCCGCTGATCGCACTGATGGTGGGTTTCATCGGCATCTACCAGTGGCAGCAGCAACAGGCTCGGGAGCAGCGCATTTCGGATCTGGCTGCGATGGACTTTGCGGTGCTGATGGACGAAACTCCAATCGGCGCGTATGCCGACAAGGGTTTTGGCGCTTTGCTACGCGGCGAAACGGAAGATTTGTAGAGCAAGTGTGCGAGTGAGCCATTTCGGTGCTGCCTTGTTTATCGGCTTGATGGCAAGCGCAGTGTCGGTGGCGCAGACACCTCCCCCTGCTCCTGCGCAAGCGGCCAAAGCGGCGAAGCCCGCGCCCGCCTTTCGCCCCGCTTGGAGCGAATTAACCGCTGCGCAGCGTGACGCGCTGTCGCCGCTGGCTGGGATGTGGGAAACGATTCCGACTGACCGAAAACGGAAATGGCTCGAGGTCGCGGCAAACTATCCGAAGCTCACACCCGACGCCCAGCAGCGCGTTCAGCAGCGTATGGGTGAATTCGCGCGGCTATCCCCGGAGCAGCGCGTAACCGCACGCGAGAATTTCCGCCGCGCCTACGAGTTGCCCAGCGACGAGCGGCAGGAAAAGCTGCAACGTTATCAGCAACTGCCCGATGAAAAGAAGCGTGCGCTGGCGGAGAAGGCAGCGAAGAAACGGGCCGAGCAGCCAACTGCCCCGGCAAAATAGCGGCTGGCTAGACTCGGTGCATGAGCGCCGAGTCTGAGGATTCTGTTTCTGCCATCCTCGCCCTGCGGTTTGCGGCAATGATCTACGAAGCGGTGCTGCTGTCCGGCATTGTCTTCGCGATTGGCTACGCCCTGCTCGCCTCGATGCAGTGGTCGTACCCGTTGCCTCCCGCTGCGCGCGCAACACTTCAAGCCGCCCTGTTCGTGGCGATCGGCGCCTATTTCGTCGTCTGCTGGACACGGTCCGGCCAGACGCTCGCCCTCAAGGCGTGGCGATTGAGGGTGGTCGCCGCCGACGGCGGGGCTCTTCGCAGTAGCCGTGCCATTGCCCGCTATCTGCTGGCGTGGCATCTCTGGCTGCCCGGACTTGTGCTGGCGTCGATTTTCCAGCTTGGCGTCGGCGGGACCCTCGCGGCGCTCGCCATCGGCTTTGCGCTCTTATGGATTCCGGCGCTGGCCGATCGCGAGCGGCGCCTGTTGCACGACCGCTGGACGGGCACGCGCATCGTGCGCGTGCCCGATTGATCAACCCTTCGTCGTATCGCGATAGAGCCAGGCGACGATGATGCCCAGCACGACGACCAGGATCCCGCTGAAGATGACCTGCTTGCCCACCATCGCGCCCGGGAGCGGTTGCACCGCGTAATAGATCAGGTAGCCCGGCACGACACTCAGCAGCGCCACCGCGATTCCATAGCGCAACCCCTGTGCCAGCCACGGTTTCGCTTCTCGGCCGCGCGCATAGATCCAGGCAAACGCACCTGCCATCAGAACGTGCGCGAACAGCATCCACGGGAAGTACGCCTGGGACTCGGCGTCGGTTCGATACAGCCGGGCGAGCTGCATGTAATCCGACTTCAGCAGCAAACCATGCACCACAAAGTCACCTGCCATCCAGGCGATGAAAATCACGAGCCATGCGATGAAGAATTGCTTGCTCATCTTTCCTCCACGGGTCGAAACGGGTCCGGGTCGCCGGCAAACAGCCGCTGATTGATCGCCAACTCGCGGCGATTGGTAGTTTGAAGGAATTCGCGCGCGCCGCGCATACCGACAAAGGCATCGAAGCCTCGCTGCAGGAAGCGATGCAGATGCGAAAGCCCCCATAAGGTCGCCGGCGCCTTCATCATGTGCAGCATCGTCGACAGCATCGGCACCTTCGCAAGCTTCTCCAGCGCCTGGCCGATCTTCCCGGCAAGCTCGATCTGACTGGCGCGCTCGGCCTCGGTGCTGGTCGCTCGATAGGCTTCGGCATAGCGCTCCGCGCTGATCGGCAACTCGATGTCGCGTGCCATCTCGATGTCGAAACGCTCCGAAATTTCCTCGAGCTGAACCGCGAGCAACAGCGCGTCAACCGCGCGCGCGGGCAGCAGGCTCGCCAGCTTGGGCGCGACCTTCTGCGCCTCGGCATCGCGCTGGTCGACGTCGCTGGATCCGGAGAGCTCCTCGAGAAAGAACTGGGCCGCATCGCGATAACGGACGCTTTCCAGCAGGTCAGCGTAGGTGGAACGCAGCCGCTCGATCTGCCATTCCTTCACCGCCAGCCAACGTTTCTTGTGCTGGACATCGCCATCGAGAGAGGCGCGCAGCGCGATCACGCGGCCGAGCGCCTCAGCGAGCTTGCGGCCGCTCATTCTTGGTCGGATTAGCTTGCGGCTTGCGCGGGGCGGCCCGCCAGGTGTCCAGCGTATCCGCGCGGAATCGCGTTCAGAAGTTTCTGCGTGTACTCGTTCTGTGGCGCGGCGTAAATCGCATCCGCATTGCCGCGTTCGACGATCGCACCCTGATTCATCACCAGCATGTCATCGGCCATGTACTTGACCACGGCCAGATCGTGGCTGATGAAAATGTAGGTCATGCCGAACTCGTCCTGCAGATCGAGCAGCAGATTCAGCACCGTAGCCTGCACCGACACGTCGAGCGCGGAGACCGACTCGTCGCAGATCAGCACGTCGGGCTTCATCGACAGGCATCGCGCAATCGCGATGCGCTGTCTCTGTCCACCCGAAAACTCGTGCGGATATTTGTGCACGCTGTCGTCGGCCAGCCCCACGCGCCGGATCAGCGCAATCGCCAGGCTGAAGCGTTCGCTATCGTTGGCGCCGATGCCGTGAATCTTCATCGGCTCGATCAGGATCTGGCCGACCGTGAAGCGCGGATTCAGGCTTGCATATGGATTCTGAAAGATGATCTGAATCTTGCGCCGGTACGCCATCATTTCGCGGTCCGACAGCTTCAGCAGATCAACGCCTTTGTAAAGCACCTGCCCCGTCGTGGCCGGCGTCAGCCGCATCAACATCATGCCCACCGTCGTCTTGCCCGACCCCGACTCGCCGACCACGCCCAACGTCCGGCCCGGGTACAGATTGAAACTCGCTTCCTTGACCGCTTCGATCGTCTTGTGCGCGAACAAACCAGTTTTGAGCCGGTACTCCTTGCGCAATCCCTTCGCTTCGACCAGCGGTGCATCTTCCTGCGGGCGCGACTGCCGCTGCGGCAGCACGATCTGCTGATCGGCGCTCTCTGCGGCGCCGCGGATGAAGTCGTCGATCACCGGCAACCGCTTCGGCTTGATATCGAGGCGCGGGCGGCAGGCAAGAAGCGCCTTCGTGTACACGTCCTGCGGCGCCCCGAAGATCTGATCGACCGGGCCCGATTCGCGCACCGTCCCCTCGCGCATCACGACCACATGATCGGCAATTTCGCCGACCAGGCCGAGATCATGGCTGATGAACAACACGCTCATCCGGTGCTTCGTCTGCAGACCGGCGATCAGCTCGAGAATCTGCCGCTGCACCGTCACATCGAGCGCGGTGGTCGGCTCGTCGGCAATCAGCAGTTTCGGCTCGCAGGCGACCGCCATTGCAATCATCACGCGCTGCTGCTGGCCGCCGGACAGCTCGTGCGGATACGCATCGACTCTCGCCTTCGGTTCCGGAATGCCCACTTCATGCAACAACTGGATGATGCGGTCGTTCAGTGCGCGCCCCGATAGATCGGTGTGCAGCTTCAGTACTTCCGCAATTTGCCAGCCGACCGTGAACACCGGGTTCAGCGACGTCATCGGCTCCTGGAACACGACCGAGATGTCGTTGCCGCGGATCGATCGCAGATCGCTGTCGGAGGCAGTCAAAACGTTGCGGCCGTCGAACTCGATCCGGCTCGTCGGTCCGACGATCGCGTTTTCCGGCAGTAACTGCACGATCGCCATCGCAGAGACGCTCTTGCCGGAACCCGACTCGCCGACCAGCGCAACCGTGGAATTCTCCGGCACATCGAAGCTGATACCGCGCACTGCTTCGGCAATCTTGTGCTTGCCCAGGCGGAAGGAGACGTGCAGGTCGCGGACGGAAACCAGATTGCTCATTATCAAATTAGCGCAGCTTTGGATCCAGCGCATCGCGCAGTGCGTCGGTAAACAGCGAGAACGCGGTGACGAACGTCGCCATGAAGATCGTCGCGGCAGCCAGCTGCCACCAATGCCCGAGCACCAGCTCGGCCTGTGCTTCCGACAGCATCGTGCCCCACGACACCTGATCGACCGGCACGCCGAGGCCCAGGAACGACAGAATCACTTCAGCCTTGATAAAGCCCACGACATAGAGCGACATCCGCACCAGCACGACGTGACTGACGTTCGGCAGGATGTGCACGAACATGCGCGACAGATGGCTGGTACCGATGGCCTCAGCCGCCCGCACGTACTCGCGGTTGTGGTGCTTGATGTACTCCGCGCGCACCAACCGGTACATCCCCGTCCAGCCGACCAGGCCGAGGATGAAAATCACGGTGCTGATCCCGCGCCCAAGCACCGCCGCGAACGCAAAGATCAGCAGGATGTCCGGAATCGAAGTGAAGACGTTGTAGACCCATTCGAGAAAGTCGCCGACCTTGCCGCCGATATAGCCCGACAAAGCACCCAGGATCGTGCCAATGACCGTGGCCAGCAGCGCGGCGAACAGCCCTACGAAGATCGAAACCTCGGCGCCCTTGATTGCTTTGTCGAGCACGTCGCGGCCGAGGCGGTCGGCGCCGAACGGCAGCGTGTCGGCGCGCACGGGTTCGGCAATCTGAATCTTGGCTGCGCGCGCCTTCCATTCCTCATACTTCGGCGCCAGCGGATCGATGTCGGTGAGATCGACCGGCTTTGCATCCTTCGGAACCAGATTGGCCAGCGGATCGGTGCCGACCTGCGCCGGGCGAGGCCCCATGAACGTCGGCGGCGCATCGGGTACCGCGACCTCCTTCTGCCAATCGCCGGCGATGACCCCAAGGAACGACAACAGCACCATCAGCACGAATGCGACGACCACAACGAGCGAAATCACTCCGACGCGGTCGTTCTTGAGCCGCCGCCATGCGGTGGCCCACACACCACGCGAGCGCGACGGCTCGGGTCGCAGCGGAATCGACTCGACCGTTGCAGCCGGAATCATTTGAGCACCACGCGCGGGTCAACGACTTTGTAAAGGATGTCTGCCGTCAGATTGATCAGCATCGTCAATACCGCCAGGTAAATGGTCACCGCCTGGATCACCGGGTAGTCGCTGCGGTTCACCGCCAGCAGAATCTCGCGGCCTAGGCCGGGGATCGAAAAGAACACTTCGATCAGGAACGATCCGACAAACACTCCGGGCAACTGCAGCGCCACGTTGGTCAGCACCGGAATCATCGCGTTGCGCAGCACGTGCGTGAACAGCACGCGGTTCTCGCCGACGCCCTTGGCACGCGCAGTGCGCACGTAGTCCTGGTTGATCTCGTCGAGGAAGAACGTGCGATACAGCCGCGTCTGAGGCGCCAGTGAAACGAATACCGCCAGGCTGATCGGCAGCACCGCGTAGTGGGTCAGATTGGTGATGAAGCTGTCGCTCCAGCCCTGCACCGGGAACCAGCCAAGGTAAAACCCGAACAGCCACTGGCCGACAATGATGTACACCAGGAACGAGATCGACAGCATCACGGTCGTAATCACCATGATCGCCCGATCCGTTACCGAGCCGCGCACGTAGGCGACGGCCATTGCCGCAATGATCCCGAGCACCGTATCCAGGATCAGAATCGGAATCATCACCGTCAGG
>JBGTEW010000143.1:0-2362 GCA_041747615.1 Burkholderiaceae bacterium
GAGCGCGGAAGGACTGCGCGCGGCGGCGCAAGGCACTGTGCTCGCGGGCCCGAAGACAAAACCCCGCGTCGCCATCGTCGGCGACTCGTTCGTGTTTGCCGAGCTGGTTGCGTTCGAGGACTCGTGGGGGCATCTGCTGGAAGCGAACTCTGGAGGCAAGCTGCAGGTCCTTAACTTCGGGGTCGCCGGATATTCAATCGATCAGGCGTACCTGAGATTGAAGAAAGACATCATCGCGTGGGAGCCCGACATCGTCATCCTGGGATTTCCGTTGGTCGATGTCTATCGGACCGTCACCGTCTATCCGTTCATCAACTGGCCCGACTGGAACATGCCGTTTTCGAAGCCGCGCATCGTGCGCGAAGGCAGCGCGCTCAAGATTTTGAACGTACCGACAATCGCGCCGGCGCAGATATTCGCAAAAACCTCGATCGAGGATTTGCCGTTCCTCGAGTACGACGCGGGCTATAACAAACGCGACTGGCGATCGGGCTTCACCGACGTCAGCTACGCGAAGAGGGCGCTGTTCAGCGCGCTGGCACCGTGGCCCGAGCCGGGGCCGCATGCGTCGGAAGAAGAGATTGTCCGCGTCAACGCCGCGATCTTCCAGGCGTTCATCAAGCTCGCGAACGACAACCGCATTACTCCGATAATCATGTATATGCCGGGCCGGCCGGAAATCCTCAGGCTCGCGCGCGGCGAGCCGACCGCAGGGCAACGCATCATGAAGCAGATCGGAGTTCCGTTTGTCGATACGACGCCTTGCGTACTCGAGGTCGGCGCTGATGCGGGTTATGTGCCGGATGATCCGCACTATTCACCGCGCGGCAACGCAGCGGTCGCGAAGTGCATCGGCGGCGCCGTCGACCGGATCCTCGCGCAGCGCCAGGCGCAGCAGACTTCGAATCTACGTCAATGATCTTCGGCGGGACGAAGATCGCCGGCGTGTACCTGATAGACATCGAACCGCACGAAGATCATCGCGGCTTATTCGCCCGCACATTCTGCGAGCGCGAATTCGCCGCGATCGGCGCACCGGCGCACATGGTCCAGGCGAGCGTTTCTTGCAGCCGGCAGCGCGGAACGGTGCGCGGCATTCATTTTCAGCGGCCGCCGTCGCGCGAAGCAAAGCTGGTTCGATGCATCCGCGGCCGAGTATTCGACGTGATCGTCGATCTGCGCCCCGGTTCGAGCACCTATGCAGACCATGTCACCGTCGAGTTGGACCCGGTGAGCCGGCGCGCCGTGTACATCCCGCCCGGATTGGGCCACGGATTCCAGACGCTCGAAGACGACACCGAAGTCTTCTATCAGATGAGCGCCTACGCCGACGCGAATCTCGCTGCGGGCGTGCGCTGGAACGATCCTGCGTTCGGCATTCGTTGGCCGCTCACCGACGTCACGATCAATGAACGCGATGCGCGTTACCCAGACTTCGACGCCGAAGCCTTCACGGCCGAGTTTGCTGCACACGAGCAGGGCCGTGAGCAGTGAGCGACGGTTTGTTTCCGGCGATCGCATCGATCGATGATTGTGTTCCGCTTGCCGCACGCGCGATGCAGCTGATCCGCGACATCTATCCGATCTGCCGCAGCATTACCGGCGCCGGCGTGCGCGAAACGCTGGCGCATGTCGCGCACCACGTGCCCCTCGAATGTTTTGAAGTCCCCTCGGGTACACCGGTGTTCGACTGGGAAGTGCCCCGCGAATGGATCATCCGCGACGCCTTCATCGCCGATTCGCAAGGGCGCCGCGTGGTCGACTTCCGGCAGCACAATCTGCACGTCGTCGGCTACTCAATTCCGGTCCGCGCAAGGATGAGCCTGGCCGAGTTGCGCCCGCACTTGCACACGCTGCCGGAGCGGCCGGAGTGGATTCCGTATCGCACCAGCTACTACCGGGACAGTTGGGGATTCTGCCTGGCGCATCGTGTGCTGCAGGCGCTGCCCGAGGGCATGTACGAAGTCGTGATCGACTCGGAGCTGCGGGCAGGAAGCCTCACGTATGCAGAGGCTTACATTTCCGGTGCAAGCGAATCAGAGTTTCTGATTCATACGCACGTATGCCATCCGTCCTTGTGTAACGACAACGCTTCGGGCATCGCGGTCGTGACAGTGCTTGCTGCCGAGCTTGCCAAGCAACGTCCGCAGCTATCGTATCGATTTGTGTTCGCGCCGGGCACGATCGGCTCGATCACCTGGCTGGCGCGCAATCAGCATCAGCTGGCGCGCATCCGCGCCGGCCTGGTAGTCGGGCTTGTCGGCGACGCGGCGCCGCTGACGTACAAGCGCAGCCGACGCGGCAACGCTGAGATCGATCACATTGCTGCGGCCGTCGTGCGCGAAATCGACGCGAACGCACG
>JBGTEW010000144.1:0-6504 GCA_041747615.1 Burkholderiaceae bacterium
CAGATCACGAATCCACAGCGTCGCGTCACCGGTGGTGAACCAGCTCGCCAGAGTCGCCGGGAAAAGTATCAGCGACGAAGCAAAAATCGGCGGAATCACGCCCGACATGTTCAGCTTCAGCGGCAGAAACGAGCTCTGGCCACCGTACACCTTATTGCCCACCTGGCGCTTGGCGTAGTTCACGGTGATCTTGCGCTGCCCGCGCTCGACGAACACGACGAAGGCGGTGACCGCGACGATCAACGCGATGATGAAAATGGCGGCCAGCGGAGCCAATCCGCCGGTACGCACGAGTTCGAACAAACCACCGATCGCGCTCGGCAGGCCGGCGACGATGCCGGCAAAGATCAAGATCGAAATGCCGTTGCCCAGGCCTCGCTCGGTAATCTGCTCCCCGAGCCACATCAGGAACATCGTGCCGGTCACCAGCGAGACGACACATACGAAGCGGAACATCATTCCCGGGTCAATGACCAGGTTGGCCTGCGACTCGATCGCGATCGAGATGCCGATCGCCTGGAAAGTCGCCAGCACCAGCGTGCTGTAGCGCGTGTACTGCGTGATCTTGCGACGGCCGGATTCGCCTTCCTTGCGCAGCGCCTCCATCGTCGGCACGACGTAGGTCAGCATCTGCATGATGATCGAAGCCGAGATGTACGGCATGATTCCGAGTGCGAGCACCGAAAAGCGCTCGAGCGCACCGCCGGAAAACATGTTGAACAGCCCGAGGATGCCGCCCTGCTGACTGCTGAACAGCTGCCGCAGCTGGTCCGGATCGATGCCTGGCACCGGAATGTGCGTACCAATCCGGTAGACGACGAGCGCCAGCAACAGAAAAATCAGGCGCCGCTTGAGGTCGCCGTACTTTCCGGTGTTGCCTAACGTTCCGGGCAGACTCGTCGCCACTATCGTTCCTAGCTTCCTTCAGGGCTCTTGTTTTTCTGTTTGCGGGGCGGCTTGCTTCCGGCGTCCTTTGCCGATTCTTTGGACTGCGCTCCTGCAGATTGCTTCGCTGCTACTTTTGCCGCCTTCTCCACTGCTTTCTTGGTCGGCTTGGCATCCGGTTCGGCGGGCGAGTCCAGCAGCGACCCGCCGGCCGCTTCGATCGCCGCCCTGGCGCCCTTGGTGACCCCGAGGCCGCGCACGCTGACCCTGGTTGACAGTTCGCCGGACTTCACGATGCGGGCGTCGAGTGCCAGCGCCGACACGATGCCGGCCTGCTTCAGCACGGCCAGATCGACCTCGGCCAAACCGAGCCTTTGCAGATCGCTGAGCCGGACGACATCGACATAGCGGCGCGTGCGCGATGTGAATCCCCGCTTCGGCAGCCGACGATGCAGCGGCATCTGGCCGCCTTCAAAGCCAACCTTGTGAAACCCGCCGGCGCGCGACTTCTGTCCCTTGTGGCCCCGACCCGCGGTCTTGCCCCAGCCGGAGCCGATCCCGCGCCCGACCCGATGTCGCGCGCTCTTGCTGCCCGCCGCTGGTTTTAGATTGTTCAGGCGCATCAGACGACCTTCACGAGGAAAGCGACACTCTTGATCATTCCACGCACCGCCGGCGTGTCTTCCAGCTCACGCGTCTGGTGCATGCGTCTCAGGCCAAGGCCGCGCACAGTGGCCTGGTGCGCCACATTGGCGGAAATCGCGCTCTTGACGAGTTTGACCCGCACTTTCTTTTCCGTATTGGTTTTGCCAGCCATTGCGCTTTCCTTAGCCGAGAATTTCTTCGACCGACTTGCCGCGCTTGGCCGCGATCTCGGACGGCGTACGCAGCTTCTCGAGCGCGTTCAGCGTCGCGCGCACCAGGTTGTATGGATTGGTCGAACCGTGCGACTTGGCCACGATATTGCGCACGCCCATCACGTCGAACACCGCCCGCATCGGCCCGCCGGCAATCACACCGGTACCGTCGGCAGCCGGCGACAGCAGCACACGCGACGCGCCATGCTTGCCTTCGACCAGGTGGTGCACGGTTCCGCTCTTCAGTGGGATGCGGGCCATGCCACGTCGAGCGCGTTCCATCGCCTTTTGAACGGCGACCGGCACCTCGCGCGACTTACCTTTGCCCATCCCGATACGGCCATCGCCATCGCCGACGACGGTCAGCGCGGCGAACCCCAGAATGCGGCCGCCCTTGACCACCTTGGTGACACGATTGACGGCAATCATCTTTTCCTTGATGCCGTCGTCGCGATCTTCGGTATTGACACCTTTGGGTTGAAATCTCGCCACTGTGTGTTCCTGCCTTCCCTAGAACTTCAGGCCGGCTTCGCGAGCCGCCTCGGCCAGCGCTTTGACGCGGCCATGGAATCGATAACCCGCGCGGTCGAATGCAACACTTTCAACCCCGGCAGCCTTCGCCTTTTCAGCCACTCTCGTACCGACCAGCTTCGCGGCAGCGACGTTGCCGCCCTTGCCCTTGGTCGAAGCTAGCTGATTGCGCACCTCAGCCTCGACGGTCGACGCCGTGCACACGACCTTGCCGCTCTGGCCGGAGATCACGCTGGCATAGATATGCGAGTTGGTCCGGTTGACCGTCAGCCTATCGACTTTCTGCAATCCGATGCGCACGCGCGTCGCACGCGAACGGCGCAAACGGGACTCCTTCTTGTGCATCATTTTTTCTTCGTCTCTTTGATGATCACGGCTTCGCCCAGGTAACGAACGCCCTTGCCCTTGTACGGCTCAGGAGGTTTGTATCCGCGCACTTCGGCCGCGACCTGTCCGACTTTCTGCTTGTCCGAACCCTTGATCACGATCTCGGTCTGCGTCGGTGTTTCGCATTTCACACCGGCCGGCATCTGATGCACGACCGGGTGTGAGAAGCCGAGAGACAAATTCAGCTTGTCGCCCTGCGCCTGCGCGCGATAGCCGACACCGACCAGTGACAGCCTGCGTTCGAACCCCTTCGATACGCCTTGCACCATGCCGGCGACCAGTGCCCGCATCGTGCCGCTCATCGCACGCGCTTCGCGCGACTCGTCGCTTGCCACAAAAGTGACTTCGCCGTTGGCGACGGTGACGTTCACGTTGCCGGCCTTCCGCTGCTTCAGCACGCCGAGCGGTCCCTTGACCGTGATCTCGTTGGCCGCGACCTGGATGTCGACACCCTTGTCGATATTCACCGGAACTCTTGCGATTCGTGACATTTTTGTTCTCTTTCAGGCGACGTAGCAGATCACTTCGCCGCCTACGCCTTCGGTGCGCGCCTTGCGGTCGGTCATCACTCCGCGCGATGTCGAAACGATCGCGACACCCAGTCCGTTCATCACCTGCGGTATATCGGCGCGCCCCTTGTAGATGCGAAGGCCCGGGCGGGAAACCCGCTCCAGCCGCTCGATCACCGGTCGGCCCGCGTAGTACTTCAGGCCGATCCGCAGCTCGGGTTTCGTAGCGCCGGCGTTGCCGTTCACCACTTCGAAGCCATCGATGTAGCCCTCGTCTTTCAGGACTTCGGCGATCGCCACCTTCAGTTTCGACGCCGGCATCGTTACGTCGACCTTCTCGACGCGCTGCGCATTGCGAATGCGGGTCAGCATGTCGGCGATCGGATCACTCATACTCATCGTTCGATCTCCTCGCTTACCAGCTGGCTTTGACCAGGCCGGGAATGTCGCCGCGCATCGCAGCCTCGCGGATCTTGGCGCGTGCCAGTCCGAACTTGCGGAACGTGCCACGCGGGCGTCCGGTCATTTCGCAGCGGTTGCGCAGTCGCACCGGGCTCGCGTTGCGGGGCAGCGCCTGCAGGCGTCGCATCGCATCCATCCGGTCCTCCATCGAGCGCGTCTGATCGTCGATGATTGCCTTCAGTTCGGTGCGCTTGGCGGCGAATTTCTTGACCGTTGCGACGCGCTTGGCTTCGCGGTTGACTAAAGAGAGTTTGGCCAATTACGGACCCCTAATTTCTGAACGGAAAGCGGAAGGCAGCCAGTAACGCCTTGGCTTCGTCATCCGTCTTTGCGGTCGTGGTGATGCTGATGTTCAATCCCCGCAGTTTGTCGATCTTGTCGTATTCGATCTCGGGAAAAATAATCTGTTCCTTGATGCCGATGTTGTAGTTGCCCCGGCCATCGAATGCGCGGCCAGGAACACCGCGAAAATCGCGTACCCGCGGAAATGCGACGGTGACCAGCCGGTCGAGAAACTCGAACATGCGCTGGCCGCGCAGCGTCACCATCGTGCCGATCGCCAGGTTCTCGCGGATCTTGAAGTTCGCGATCGCCTTACGAGATTTGGTCACGACCGGCTTCTGGCCGGCGATCTTGGTCAGATCGGCCACCGCCATATCGATGTTCTTCTTGTCGTTGACCGCTTCGCCGACGCCCATGTTCAGCGTGATCTTCGTAATGCGCGGCACTTCCATCGCGCTCTTGTAGCCGAACTTCTCGATCAGCTCCGGCACCACTTTCGTTCTGTACTGGTCGTGCAAACGCGCCATTTCTAACCCCCAGCCGCTTTCTTGGCCTTGCCGCCCTTGGCAGGCTTGGCCGGGCTCGACTGCCCAACCAGGTTTCCATTGCCCTTGAACACCCGCATGCGCTTGCCGTCCGTCTCCTTGATCTGGATCCGACCGCCCTTGCCGGCGGCGGGATCGAACAGCAGGACATTGCTTCGATCGATCGACATCGTTTTGTCGACGATGCCGCCGGTGATGTTTTTCATCGGGTTCGGGCGAGTGTGCTTCTTGACGACGTTGATGCCTTCGACCATCAGCCGCGACGTGCCGACCTTGCTAAGCACGACGCCGCGCTTGCCCTTGTCCTTGCCGGTGATGACGATGACTTCGTCGCCCTTGCGAATTCGTTCCATGACTATTCCGATAAGTCCTAAAGCACTTCAGGCGCCAGGGACACGATCTTCATGAAGCGCTCGGTGCGTAACTCGCGCGTGACCGGCCCGAAGATGCGGGTGCCGATCGGCTCGAGCTTGGCGTTCAGTAGCACCGCCGCATTGCCGTCGAACTTGATCGCAGAGCCATCACCGCGCCGCAGCCCCTTCGCTGTTCGCACGACGACCGCGCTGTAAACCTCACCTTTTTTCACACGTCCGCGCGGCGCGGCTTCCTTGACGGTGACCTTGATCACGTCGCCAATGCCGGCATAGCGACGCTTGGAGCCGCCGAGAACCTTGATACACATGACCGAGCGCGCGCCCGTGTTGTCGGCGACATCGAGCATCGACTGCATTTGAATCATCGTTGCACCTGGGTTCTGCCTGGCAATACCGCCTGGTTAACTTCCCAACTTGATCTGCTGCCGCAGTCAGTCTTGGGTCCCGTTCGGGAAGACAATCTTGCTTCGCCCGTTAAAAAGCGAAGCCGCATAGTATACGCGACGGCGCCCGCAGCACCGCAACTTCTAGATCACTACCGCTTCCTTGACGACGCGCGTCACCGTCCAGGTTTTGGTCCGCGAAAGAGGGCGCGACGCCGCAATCTCCACGATGTCGCCTTCATTGACCGCATCAGACTCGTCGTGCGCGTGATACTTGTTCGACTTGACGATGTACTTGCCGTAAATCGGATGCTTTTGACGCCGTTCGACGAGCACCGTCACGGTCTTCGTCATCTTGTTGCTGACCACCTTGCCGACGACAGTGTGCTGCAGCGACTTGCGCTGTTCTTTCAAGACATTCTCCGCATTCATTTGACAGCCGCTTTCTGCGCCAGAACCGTTCGGACGCGCGCGATATCGCGCTTCGTGCGGCGCAGCTGGCTCGTATTGGCAAGCTGCTGAGTCGCATGTTGCATGCGCAGCGAAAAGTGCGCCCTTTGCAACTCCTGCAGTTCCTTTAACAGTGCATCAGCGTTCTTTTCGCGCATTTCCTTGACATTCATCGCGATCCTCTATTGCCCCAACTGGCGCACGACAAACGTCGTCTTCAGCGGCAGCTTGGCCGCCGCGAGGGCAAACGCTTCTCGCGCCAGCACTTCGTTCACACCGTCCAGCTCGTAGACGACGTTGCCGGGCTTGACCTCGGCGACCCAGTACTCCGGGTTTCCTTTGCCGTTGCCCATCCGCACCTCGGCCGGCTTCTGCGAAATCGGCTTGTCCGGAAACACTCGAATCCAGACGCGGCCGCCGCGCTTGATATGACGACTGATCGCCCGGCGCGCGGCCTCGATCTGGCGGGCCGTCAGACGACCGCGCTCGGTCACCTTCAGGCCAAACTCGCCGAAGGACACGTGCGCGCCGCGCAGCGCCAGGCCGCGGTTGCGACCTTTTTGCTCCTTGCGATACTTTCGTCGGGCAGGCTGCAACATTGATTACGCTCCGTCCTTGGTGCCGCCGGTTCCATCCGGAGTTTTGGCCGCAGTCTTGCGCACACGCTTGATAACCGGTTTTGCCGGAGCAACCGGCTTCGGTACTTCGACCGGAGTGGCGGCAGCATTTGTCGGGTCGGCTATCTTGCGCGCGCGTTTCGACGCAGGTCTGCCTGACGGCGGACGATCTCCGGCGGGTCTGTCCGCGCGATCACCTGCCGGGCGCTCGCCGGGTCGATC
>JBGTEW010000145.1:0-2003 GCA_041747615.1 Burkholderiaceae bacterium
GCAAGCGCGGCGGCGAACTCGCCGAGCGTCGCCGCACTTGCCGGCGCGTGCTGGGCAGCGACTATCAGGCCGACGATCCATGCACGCATGCTTGTCTTGCACTCCTTAGCTGTTTTGCCCACGCATCAGCAGATCCAGCCCTTGTTTCGCTGCGGCTCCATCTCGAAAGTCGTGAAACTCCCGCCGCGGTCCGGCATAACCATTTGTACATGCATGTGCAGCGGCTTGCGGCCGGCAAGTGTGACGCGATAAATGCGCGAGGCACTCGCTCTCTCGTCCGGACATGCGCCGCGAACGACTTCGAGATTCGCGTCCTTCGGAAACTGCGCCGCGAGCAGTTGTGGCAGCTTGTTACGGTCGACCAGCTTGTAGACCGAAGCGGTAGTCGACATCACGGCCGTCTTCGAGCCGCTGGCGGAAACCTCCCCGCGACCCAATCCGTCGATCGTCGTGTCACCATTCCAGTAGTAGGTATTTCCGCCCTTGGCCGGCGCGCTTCCCTTCCATTTGACGCCCTTCAGCTTGGCGAACGAAGTCCAGTCGTTGGTTGGCTGCGCAGAGCCGCTCGGCGCCGCCATCGCCGCTGCGACATCACCCAGCGTCGCTGCGTGCGCCGCGTTGTTCAATCCCACGCCAAGTGCCAGCGCAAGGACTGGAATCATGATTGACTTACTCATGGCCTCAATCTCCAGTCAAGTGCCTCAGGGCTTGTGAGCCATCGTGTGCGTGTTCTCGTTGATTTTGAACAGCACGATCAGCAGCTCGCACCAGATGCGCGCTGCGAGCGCGCCGCCGACCATGATCAGAAGCCCGGTGGCGAAACTGGTGAATGACATACGGCCGAACGTGAACATCGAGCCGATGCCGCCCACGACGGCGGCGAGCAGCAGCAGCCAGTACACAAATGTAATGATCTTCGGTGTGATCATCGAATCGAAGAACAGCAAAGCTTTCATCGGTGAGCCTCCTGGCTGTGTGTGGCGGGGGTGAGTCGTCTCGGGAAACGGTGTTGACATCGGATTCTCCAAGTTATGAACCGGCACTGGGAAGTGAAAACTCTCTTGGGCGTGTCTTCAAAGATGCCGGGACAAGGAAGACGCCCAATATCAAACTCTGGAACGGCTGCACGATTAGCGGGTGGCCAACCTACGTGCGTGCCGCGCTCACTCGACCGGCCTCGCGTTCCGTTCGTCGAGCGTGACCGACTGACTGCCCGACTTCACATCCACGAGCTCATGCCACATCAATCGCCTGTTGCCGACTTTCGCATCGCTTAACACCCAATAGCGACCTGCCGGTAAGGTGGGTGTCTGCGCGTGGCCATTGGCATCGGTCTTTATATAGCCGACGCTGTAGGCGGTCAGCGCCCGCACGCCTTTTTCGCAGTCTGGGGTCCGCTCGGTGCAGGCGCGCATCCAGTTCTGCAGCACGCTGGCATATGGGGTCGACTTCAAGCCTCCCTTGATCAGGGCTACCTGCGCATCCTGCTTCAACAGCCAGAGCGTGCGGCCGGCGACATTGTTTTCTGGCGAGGGCGCGCCGACCGAGAAGGCAATCACACCGCCCGTGGTCGAGTCGGAACGCGCCGATGGCGTAGCGGCCGTGGCGACTGTCGCTGGCTTGGCAGCGGAAGCGCTGCCCGACGCGGCGCCGACCCGCACCAGCACACACTTCTGACTGGCCCAGTTGATACGGTCCGGACCTTCGAAGTCAAACTCGATCAACTTGAATGTGGTCTTGGGCAACACCACGACGCGCTTGGCGTCACCGCGATATTCGACGCGGTCAAGTTCCTTTGCGGGCGTGCGCTCGTCCATACCCACCAACCGGTCCGGAAGGAACTCGAAGACGCCTCCGCCGAAAAGCACTTCGCACAGCCCGCCTTTGGCCATTGCAGCGAGGGCAGCGAACGGGTCCGATGAATTGGTGCGGGTTGATGCCGGCCGCGTCCACTTGCCAAGCAGCGGATTGCGGTCGAGTGGCAGCGCCGGGCGCTTCTCCCA
>JBGTEW010000146.1:0-4172 GCA_041747615.1 Burkholderiaceae bacterium
CGCGCGCCAGCCAGGATCGCATCGCCGATTCAAGCGCAATCGCCGGCGAGATTCTGAACGCCATCTCGGTCGTGCAAAGCTATACGCAGCAGGCGTTCGAAGCAATGCGCTTCGGGCGGGCCAACGAACAGGCGTTCCAAACCTCGGTCCGCCGTACGGCAGCGCGTTCGCTGCTGACGGCTTTCGTGATCATCGGCGTTTTCGGATCGCTGCTCTATGGCGTCTACTCGGGGGCGCAATCGGTGCTGGCCGGGCGGATTTCGCTCGGCGAACTATCGGAGTCGGTGCTGTACGTGATGATCGTCGCATCCAGCGTCGCGGTGCTCGCCGAGGTCTATGGAGACGTCGTGCGGGCAGCGGGCGCAGCCGAGCGGCTGATGGAGCTGCTCGCGACGCGCTCCGACATTGCCGATGCTGCACAGCCGCGCTTGCTTCCGCCGGCCACCGGCGGCCTGCGCGTCGAGTTCGATCGGGTGGGCTTCGAGTATCCGTCGCGTCCGGCGCACACGGTCCTCGATGATTTTTCGCTGACGATCGAGCGCGGAGAGACGGTCGCCCTGGTCGGCCCGTCCGGGGCCGGGAAGACGACGAT
The DNA here is from genome assembly GCA_041747615.1 of Burkholderiaceae bacterium. GTDB lineage: Bacteria > Pseudomonadota > Gammaproteobacteria > Burkholderiales > Burkholderiaceae_F > JACCZX01. Next base: position 593 of record JBGTEW010000146.1, read on the forward strand.
CTTTCAGCTGCTGCTGCGCTTCTACGACGTGAGCCGCGGCGCGATCAGGCTAGACGGCGCTGCATTGGTTGATGCCCGGCTCGACGACGTGCGCTCGCGCATCGCGCTGGTGCCACAGGATGCGGTGATCTTTTCGGCCGACGCGATGGACAACATTCGCTATGGAAAGCCGTCAGCCACCGACGACGAAGTAATCGCCGCAGCGCGTGCCGCGTTCGCCGACGATTTCATCCGCGCACTGCCCGAGGGCTATAGAAGCTTTCTCGGCGAGCGCGGCGTGCGGCTGTCGGGGGGTCAGCGCCAGCGCATCTCGATCGCGCGCGCGATACTGAAGAATGCCCCGCTGCTGCTGCTGGACGAGGCGACCAGTGCGCTCGATGCAGAGAGTGAGCAGATTGTGCAGCGAGCACTGCGCGCCGCGATGGCGGACCGCACGACGCTGGTGATCGCGCACCGACTCGCGACTGTGCAGCGCGCCGACCGCATCGTTGTCCACGAACACGGCCGCATTGTCGAACGCGGGCGCCACGTCGAACTGGTGGCGACCAGCGGCCTGTACGCACGGCTGGCGGCATTGCAGTTCGCGCTTTGAGACAGCATGCAACAGTAGAATCCACCGATGCAGCAATATGAGAGCTTCATGCGCCATGTGTTCGAGCATGGCGTCGAGAGGACCGACCGCACCGGCACCGGCACGCGCTCGCATTTTGGCTATCAGATGCGCTTCGATCTCTCCGCGGGCTTTCCGCTGATCACGACCAAGAAGCTGCATCTGCGCTCGATCATTTTCGAGCTGCTCTGGTTCCTGCAGGGATTGAGCAATGTCGAATACCTGCGTAAGAACGGCGTGACGATCTGGGACGAATGGGCCGACGAGCACGGCGAGCTCGGGCCCGTGTACGGCGTGCAGTGGCGCTCCTGGCCCGCGCCAGACAACTCGACGATCGACCAGATTTCCAATGTCGTACGCGAGATCAAGGAGAATCCGGACTCGCGCCGCCTGATCGTGTCCGCGTGGAACGTCGGCGAGATTCCGAAGATGGCGCTGCCGCCGTGTCATCTGCTGTTTCAGTTCTATGTCGCCAACGGCAGGCTTTCCTGCCAGCTCTACCAGCGCAGCTGCGACATCTTCCTTGGAGTTCCTTTCAACATCGCCAGCTACGCGCTGCTGACGCACATGGTGGCGCAGCAATGTGACCTCGATGTAGGCGACTTCGTCTGGACCGGTGGCGACTGCCATATCTACAGCAATCATTTCGATCAGGTGCGTGAACAATTGTCGCGTGCACCGCGCGCCTATCCGACGCTTGTCATCAAGCGCAAGCCGCCATCGCTGTTCGATTACCGGTACGAGGATTTCGAAGTCGAGGCGTACGAACCGCATCCTTCCATCAAGGCGCCGATCGCGGTTTAGATGAAAGTTACGCTGATCGCCGCGCGTGCGCGCAACGGAGTGATCGGCCGCAACAACCAGATCCCCTGGAAGATTCCCGGCGAGCAGGCGTACTTCAAACGCATGACGATGGGGCATCCGATCGTGATGGGCCGCAAAACGTGGGAATCGATCGGGCGGCCATTGCCCGGACGGCGCAGCATCGTTGTCACGCGCAACCGGACCTATGCCGCTCCCGGCGCAGAAGTCGTCGGCAGCCTGGATGAAGCGCTGGCGCTGGCCCGCGATGCAGCCGAAGTGTTCGTCATCGGCGGCGGTGAGCTGTACGCGGAAGCGATGCCGCGTGCCAGCCGCGTGCTGCTGACCGAGATCGGCGCCGACTTCGAAGGCGATACATTGCTGCCTGCGCTCGACCCGGCTCAATGGCGGGAGACGAGCCGCGAACGGCATCCACCGACCACCGACCGCGCATTCGATTACTCGTTCGTCGTTTACGAGCGTTGATCTCGCTCAGGCACGACCGCGGTGCGATTACCCGCCCTCGGCAATCGCCCATTCAGGCGAGTTGCGCCAACTGTGAGCCCGACTGCCGACGAATCCGTCGCGGTACGATCCACTCGAATTAGGGCCAGGGATGCGTAGCAACGCTTTACCTTCTCGCAATCCGTACGTCATAGCGGTGGCCGCGGTTCTGGTCGCTGTGGTCGTCCGCTGGCTACTCGGGCCGCTGCTGGGTGACAACCTCCCCTTTCTGATTTTCTTCATCGCAGTGGCTGTTACCGCCTGGTACGGCGGGTTATGGCCGGCGCTGGTGGCAAGCGCGTTGGGGTTCGCGCTCGCGTCAGTCATGTTCGTGCCGAGCGCTTCCAACCTGGACTTTCAGGAGTTGGCGCGGGCACAGGGAGATGACTGGCTTGGATACCTGGTAATCACCGTGACTTTAGCGATGTTCGGGGAAGCGAAGAAAAAGGCGCTCGATCGCGCCGAATTGCGGCGCGAAACACTGCAAGTGACGTTATCGAGCATCGGCGATGGTGTGGTCGTGACCGATGTCGAAGGCCAGGTGACGTCGATGAACGCCGTAGCCGAAGCGCTTACCGGATGGAGGCTGCGTGATGCGGCCGGCCTTCCGCTCGAAGACGTATTCCGCATCGTTAACGAAGAAACCGATGCACTGGTCGAAAACCCGGTAGCCAAGGTGCTCGAGCATGGCCGCATCGTCGCGCTGGCCAACCACACGGTGCTGATCGCGAAGGACGGCTCAAAACGTCCGATCGACGACAGCGCCGCGCCAATTCGGGCAACGGATGGCACGCTGCTCGGCGCGGTCCTGATCTTTCGCGACGTCACGCACATTCGTGCGGCAGAGCGCTCGCTGCGCGCCAGCGAAGCGCGCAAGTCCGCCATCCTGCAAACCGCAATCGACGCCATCGTGACGATCGACCACGAGGGCAAGGTCGTCGATTTCAATCCCGCGGCTGAGCGCATGTTCGGTTATCGGCGCGACCAGGTAATCGGGCGTGAAATGGGCGATGTCATCGTGCCTCCCGCGCTGCGCGAGCGTCACCGGCAAGGCATGGCACGTTATCTGGCCACCGGCGAGGATCGCGTGCTGAACCGGCTGCTCGAGCTCACCGCAATGCGGGCCGACGGAACCGAATTTCCGGTAGAGCTCGCCATCACCGCGATCGGCGACGCCAAGGTGCCGATGTTTACCGGCTACATACGCGATATCAGCGATCGCAAGCGCGCTGACGTTGCGCTGCTCGCGGCGCACGGCGAACTGGAACAGCGCGTGGCGCAACGCACGGCTGAACTGGTCGAAGCCCACGGCTTTGCGCAAGCGCTGCTGGAGAGCCTGCAGACCGGAATCGTCGCATGCGATGCGCAAGGTGTGTTGACGCTGTTCAATCAGGCCACGCGCGAGTTTCACGGGTTACCGCAGGAAGCGTTGCCGGCCGAACAGTGGGCACAGCACTACGATCTGTATCGCGCCGACGGCAAGACGCCGATGCGCAAGGAAGAGATCCCGCTCTTTCGTGCCCTCAGCGGCGAACACGTGCGCGATGTCGAGATGGTGATCGCGCCGAAGAATGGCAGGACGCGTACGGTATGCGCCAGCGGCCAGTCGTTCTACGATCCAACGGGCCGGCACCTCGGCGCGGTCGTGTCGATGGACGACATCAC
>JBGTEW010000147.1:0-2731 GCA_041747615.1 Burkholderiaceae bacterium
GGCGATAAACCCGACCAGCCAAAGTATGTGTCGGACAACTTCTGGCAGATGGCCGACACCGGGCCGTGTGGCCCGTGCAGCGAAATCTTCTATGACCATGGGCCCGGCGTCGCAGGTGATCCTCCGGGGTCGCCCGATGCAGACGGCGATCGCTACATCGAGATCTGGAACCTGGTCTTCATGCAGTTCGATCGGGACGCGGCTGGCGTGCTAACGCCGTTGCCCCGCCCGTGTGTCGATACCGGCATGGGCCTGGAGCGCCTGGCAGCCGTCCTGCAGCACGTGCACTCCAACTACGACATCGACCTGTTCCAGAACCTGATCAGGGCAGCGGCGCGTGAAACCAACGTGCGCGATCTGGAGAGCAATTCGCTGAAAGTGATTGCCGATCACATTCGCGCGTGCTCATTTTTGATCGCCGACGGTGTGATTCCGGGCAACGAGGGCCGTGGCTATGTGCTGCGGCGGATCATTCGGCGCGCGCTAAGGCATGGTTACAAGCTGGGGCAGACGAACCCGTTTTTCTACAGGATTGCAAAAGACGTGGTGGCCGAGATGGGCGCTGCCTATCCTGAGCTGGTCGAGCAACAGGCGCGCATCGAATCGGTGCTGCAGCAGGAGGAAGAACGTTTTGGCGAGACGCTCGAAAACGGCATGAGAATTCTGGACGCCGCGCTGGGCCAGATGAAATCCGGCGATGCGCGGATGCTCGACGGCGAAACGGTGTTCCTGTTGTACGACACGTACGGCTTTCCGGTCGATCTGACCGGCGATATCTGCCGGGAGCGCGGGGTGGCGATCGATCACGCCGGGTTCGGCGAAGCAATGGAGCGTCAGCGCGGGCAGGCACGCGCGGCCGCACGCTTCAAGATGGCGGCCGGTGTTGAGTACGCCGGCGACAAGACGCGGTTTACCGGCTACTCATCGCTGGTCGAGGATGCGAAAGTCATCGCGCTCTACCAGGAAGGCTCGCCGGTGCAGCGGCTGGACGCCGGCGCCGACGGCATCGTCGTGCTGAACACGACGCCGTTTTATGCGGAATCCGGCGGGCAGGTCGGCGATCAGGGTGTGCTCGAATCGATCAGCGGCGGCAGCGTGGTTCGCTTCAAGGTGGCCGACACGCAGAAGATTCAGGCCGACGTGTTCGGCCATCGCGGCACGCTCGAAACGGGAACGCTCGGCGTCGGAGACGTGGTGCAGGCGAAGGTTGATGCTGTTGCGCGCGAGCTCACACGCAACAATCACTCGGCGACGCACCTGATGCATGCCGCATTGCGCGGCGTGCTGGGCAAGCATGTGCAGCAGCGCGGCTCTCTGGTCGACGCCGAGCGCACTCGCTTCGACTTCTCGCATGACAAGGCTCTGACGCCGGATGAAATTCGCCGCGTCGAGGACATGGTCAACACGGCGATCCGATCGAACGCGCAGGTCGCTGCCCATGTGATGAAGTACGACGATGCGATCAAGGCCGGCGCACTGGCGTTCTTCGGTGATAAGTACGGCGAGGAAGTGCGCGTCCTTGCAATGGGCGAGCACTCGACCGAGCTGTGCGGCGGCACGCACGTGTCGCGCACCGGCGATATCGGTTTCTTCAAGATCGTTGCCGAGGGCGGGGTGGCGGCGGGCGTTCGGCGGATCGAAGCGGTGACCGGGCGTGGCGCCGTCGAGTACGTGCAGGCGATCGACCGCGACCTTCAGCATGCGGCATTCTTGCTTAGAGCGCCGGTGGCCGAAGTCGCGCAGAAGATCACGCAGATTCAGGACAACGTCAAATTGCTGGAGAGGGAGCTGGCGCGGCTCAAGAACAAGCTCGCCTCTTCCCAGGGCGATGATCTTGCCTCGCAGGCCGTCGATGTCAACGGAGTCAAGGTGCTGGCCGCGTCGCTCGAAGGGGGCGATGCGAAATCCCTGCGGGCGACGATGGATCAGTTGAAAGCGAAACTGAAGAGCGCCGTCATCGTGCTCGGCGCGGTGGATGGCGAGCGCGTGCAGCTTGCGGCGGGTGTGACTGCCGATGCGATCGCCAGGATCAAGGCGGGCGACCTGGTTAACTACGTCGCCCAGCAGGTCGGTGGCAAGGGCGGTGGCCGGCCCGACATGGCGATGGCCGGCGGTACCGACCCCGGGAAATTGACAAGCGCTCTGGCGAGCGTGCAATCGTGGGCGCAGCAGCGCTTGTAATCGATGGCGATCGAATACAGGCGGGCGACGCCGGCCGATGCGGCTGCGATGTTTCGGCTGATGGGCGATCCGCAGGTGTTTGCCGGCCTGTTGCAGATGCCGTATCCGAGTGTTGACGCGTGGCGCAAGCAACTCGAGCAACAGGCCGAGCAGCACGACGGACTGCATCTGCTCGCGATTGACAATGGTGAAGTCATTGCAAGCGGCGGGATTCACGCCGTCAGTTCAAGGATGCGACGCCGCCATGCCGCTGGCCTGGGCCTGTGCGTCGCCCGCGAAAGGCAGAGGCAGGGTGTGGGGTCGGAGATGATGCGGCGGTTGCTCGAATGGTCGGACAACTGGGCGGGATATCTGCGTATCGAGCTTGGCGTGTATACCGATAATGAACCTGCGATTTCACTGTATCGCAGGTTCGGTTTCGTGACGGAGGGCACGCAGCGCGCGCATGCACTGCGCGACGGCGTGTACGTGGACACGTATGCAATGGCGCGGTTTCATCCGAATCCGCCGCAGTTGCCACGTTTAGTCGGGGAGGGAGCGTGAAGATTTT
>JBGTEW010000148.1:0-4392 GCA_041747615.1 Burkholderiaceae bacterium
CTCCGTCAGCGCGAGCGAGTCGCGCCGGCGCCATTCGGCAATCTGCGCGTGATGCCCAGATAGCAGGACGCCCGGGACCGTCATGCCGCGCCACTGCTCGGGACGCGTGTAGTGCCTCGCATCGAGCAACCCCGCGGCAAAGGACTCGTCGGCAACCGACGCTTCCTTCACCGCACCGGGCAGTTGACGAACCACCGCATCGATCAGCGCCATCGCCGCGATCTCGCCACCCGATAGCACGAAATCGCCGATCGACACGACTTCGTCCACGCACGCGTCGAGAAACCGCTGGTCGATCCCTTCGTAGCGGCCGCAGATCAATGCCAGCGAATCGCCTGCCTGAGCAAACCGGCGCACATGTGTATCCGTCAACGGAACTCCGTTCGGCGCAAGCGCAATGACCCGTCGACCGCCGCCGGCGCCTTTCACAGCTTCCAGCGCATCGGCGAGCGGCGGCGCCATCATCACCATCCCCGGTCCGCCGCCAAACGGCCGGTCATCGATCGTTCGATGCGGATCGTCGACGAAGTCGCGCGGGTTCCAGGTGGTCAGCGACCACAGTCCCTGTTCGTAGGCACGATGCGTAATGCCGTGGTCGACGACCGCGGCGAACATCGCAGGGAAAATGGTGATCACGTCGAACCGCATCACCAGTCTCGCTGCCAGTCGACCTTGATCATTCGAGTGTCCACTTCAATCGCATCCACGTATTCATCCACCACCGGAACCAGCAGAATCGCTTCTCGCCCGCTGACCCCGCTCTTGACTTCAAGCCATTGCATGCCTGCGCCGGCGGTGCGTATCCCGGACACCGTCCCCAGCTCCACGCCCTCCCGGTTGACGACGCGGTATCCGACGACATCGCTCAGATAGTGTTCGCCTTCCGCGGGCGGCGGGAAATCGCTGCGCGCCACTGCGATCGATGCGCCCTTCAGCATCTCGGCGACTTCCCTGCTTTCACAACCCTGCCACTTGGCGACGATCGATTCGCCGTGACGTCTGACCTGCTGAACGGCCAGTGGATCCGCCACCGAGTTCCGGATCAACCACCAGCGAAGCACACTTTCAAGCACCTTTCCATCCGCCGCCAGTGGCGCGATGCGCACCCAGCCTTTGATGCCATACGCGCCGCGCACGGCGCCGAGTTCGATCAAATCTCTCGGAATCACTATGCCACGGCGGTGGCATGCTCCTGTGACGTCGCGGGCGCGTCCGGCGCCTGTTCGTGCGTCGCGTGAGTCTTGACCAGCCGCGCCACGGTCGGTGACATCCTCGCACCGACACCGGTCCAGTACGTCAGCCGATCAGCAGCGACGCGAAACTTCGGCTCGGCACCGGCCGCCACCGGGTTGTAGAAACCGACGCGCTCGATAAAGCGACCATCGCGCGGGTTACGCGAATCGGTTGCAACGATATTGAAAAACGGGCGCTTCTTGGCGCCGCCACGTGCCAGTCGGATGACGACCATCGTTGATCCTTTGTCAGGCAGGCGGGCGCGATAGGGCGCCGCCAGAAAAGCCGATCATTGTATCCGCGTAGCACGCTTGGGAGCAACCCGCTGTCGCGCCGCCTATGATAGGTGACGCTCAGCTTCTGCACCGAATGCCCTATTTCCGGCACAAAGCCCTGGCAGCACTGCTCGCTTCGCTGGCTGGAGCGCTCGGCCTCAACCGCCTTTATCTGGGGCAGCGGCTCTGGTGGCTGCCGCTGTCGATCACATTCATCTCGTTGCCAATGCTGATCGGAGTGAAGAACTGGTATCAAACACCGGCGTTTTTCGTGCTGATGATGCCGGTGATCGCCGGATTTCTTCAGGCGCTCTTCATCGCGCTGATGCCGGATGAGCGTTTCGACGCGCAATTCAACGCCGGCGAGTCAAGGAGTAACCGAAGCGGCTGGGACGCGGTGCTGGTTGCCGTCGCAACACTGCTGGTGGGCTCGATCGTGCTGATGACCACGATTGCGCTGCTGACGCAGACCTACTTCGAATACGCCCTGAAGCCGTAGATCTAGAAAAGCGCCAGCTGCGGGGTCGGCAGCGTCGGGGCGACGAACAGGTCGCTCCGCAGCGGCGGAAGTTCGAGTTCGAGAGCGAGTTACCCCACTGCCTATGCAAAGCGCTGCCGGATCAGCGCCGCCCATGCCCCTTCGCCCGTCATTCGCTTGCCAAACTGCGAATCGTAGTTCCTGCCGCCGCGCATCTCTCGCACGCGGTTCATCACCCGCGCCGCGCGATCGGGGAAGTGGGCGTCCAGCCACTGCGTGAACAACGGCGAGACTTCCCACGGCAGCCGCAGGATCGTGTAATGCGCCTGCCTGGCGCCGGCGATCGCCGCAGCTTCCACCACCTGCTCGATCTCCGGCTCGTTGATGAACGGAATGATCGGCGCCACGTTGACCGTCACCGGAATGCCGGCCGCAGCCAGTGCACTGACCGTGCGCAGTCTGCGTTGCGGGCTCACCGCCCGCGGCTCCAGAATGCGCGACAGCGAGTGATCGAGGGTGGTGATGCTTATCGTGGCGGCCACCACACCGTCAGCCGCCAGAGGACCGAGCAGGTCGACGTCGCGCTCGATCAGCGACGACTTGGTAATCAGCCCGAACGGGTGGCGGGCGGTGGCCAACACCTCGATGATTGCGCGCGTAATTTTCAGCTCGCGCTCGATCGGCTGGTAGGCGTCGGTAATGACGCCGAGCGCGATCACTTCCGGTTTGTAGCCCGGCGCCGCAAGCTCGCGAACCAGCAGTTCGGAAGCATTTCGCTTCGCAACCAGCCTCGTTTCGAAGTCGAGGCCTGGCGATAGGTACAGGTAGCTGTGCGTCGGCCGTGCAAAACAGTAGATACAGCCATGCTCGCAGCCGCGGTACGGGTTGATCGAGCGGTCGAACCCGATGTCGGGCGACTCGTTATAGGTGATCAGGCTCTTCGCGACTTCGAAGCGGGTCGTCGTGGCGAGCGTGGGCAAGGCGTCGTCATCATCGAGCGACGCTGCATCGAGCGCTTCGCCGTCGTACTCGCGGGCGACCGACTCAAAGCGATGCGCAATGTTGGAGACCGCGCCGCGCCCCTTGCGTACGAGCGTTATCGGTGCCACATGTCGCGCAGAATCCCCCGCATACGCCGGTCGGAACTTCATGGTCAAACCGCTCGATACTTGATACTGTATATTCGTCCAGTATCGACGCTCTGGCAAGCACTTAACTACAGCACTTGACTACTGCGATGCGAAATCGCGTGCCAGCGACGCCTGAACCTCGGGGGCGATCTCGTCGAGCCGGACGCGGTAGATGGGGTGATCGATGGCGAGCGCCACCGCAGCGCCGGCCCTGAATGCAGCGATCGCCGCCGGCTCCAGCTCGAACCGGAGGAAGTGAACCGACGAGGTCTTCTGCTCGTTTTCTCGCGGCAGGTCCTCGTCGGCAATCGCAAACACCGGCGCCTGGCCATCCACTTCGATGTAGACGCGATTCTCGACATCCTTCAGCCGCGCAAGCTCGCTCTTGCGAACGACCTCGTCCTCATACTCGATCATCATCGTCGCTTTAAGATTCGTTCCGTCGGGTATCAGCGGAACGTAGGCGTCGAGCTCTTCCTGAATGCCTGACTCTTCGAATTTCTTCTCGATTCGCAACATTTCCTGGATCTGGTAGCGGATCGTCAGCTCGTCCTCGAAGATCAGCGTCACATGCTCGCCAAGCCGCACCGTCCGGTTCTTCTTGTGTGCGATCACCTTCGCGCGAAACTTATTGCGCTCCCTTGCATACGCTTCAAGCGTCAGCAAACTGTCCCTTGTGACCCGGCCCGGCATCTCTATAACCCGTACGCAATACGCAGCAAGGTAATCGGGTGGGCGAGCTTTGGCGATTTGCCGCCAAGCGCTTCGTTCGCAAACTGCTCGATTCCCTGCTCGATATGATGGCTCGCGAGCTGACAGTCCGAGCTGATGTAATCGGGCTTCGCACCCGCCATGTTTCTGAACACCGGCTTGCCGATCTTCATCGCCATCGCATGAAACTGCTTGCGCGTACCCCAGATTCCCGAGTGACCTGAGCAGCGCTCGACCGTGTTGACGGCCGTATCGGGCAGCGACTTCAGCAGCTCCTCGGTCTTGCGGCCGACGTTCTGCACGCGTCCATGGCAAGGCACGTGGTAAGAAACTGTCCCGAGCGACTGCTTGAAGTCCGTCTTCAACAGGCCGTCGCGCTTGCGCGCCACCAGGTATTCGAACGGATCCCACATCGATTGCTTCACCAGCGCAATATCGGCGTCGTCCGGGAACATTAGCGGCAACTCCTGCTTGTACATCAGCGTGCAGGAAGGTATGGCGGTCAGGATCGCATAACCCTCGCGCGCCAGTCGTGCCAGGTGTGGAACATTGATGTCTTTCAGGC
>JBGTEW010000149.1:0-18114 GCA_041747615.1 Burkholderiaceae bacterium
CCTCGCTGGTGGCGTACCTGCTCAACGTGACCATCTTGTACAGCACATCACGGCAGCAGCAGTTGCGCGAACTGACCGACCTGTACTTCAGTCCGCCGCTGCACAGGGTGGGCCTACTGCAATGGGCACGTTTCGATCAGATCTTGGCGCAGGGATACGAACACGCGACCGAGGTACTCGGCGGACTGAGTAGTGCGCAACGCGATTCCCTCGGCATGAAGGAACGCAGCAGCTAGATACGCACAACTTTTCCCGGATTGAGGATATCGAGCGGATCGAAAGATCGCTTGATGCGCGCCATCAGTTCGAGCGCGTCGTCGCCGTGTTCTTCGCGCAGAAATTCCATCTTGTGCATGCCCACGCCGTGCTCGCCGGTGCAGGTGCCGTCCATCGCCAGTGCGCGCGCCACGATGAGTTTGTTCAGCCGCTCGGCTTCAGCAAGCTCATCAGGCTTCGAAGTGTCGGCCAAAATGGCGCAGTGAAAATTTCCGTCTCCGACATGGCCAAGGATCGGCGCCGGCAAGAATGATTGCTCGGTATCGCGCATCGTCGCGGCGATGCACTCCGCCAGCCGCGAGATCGGCACGCATACATCGGTCGTGAAGCTGCGGCAACCGGGTTTCAGCTGCAGGCATGCGAAATAGGCGTTGTGCCGCGCTTCCCACAGTCGCGTGCGATCTTCCGGGCGCGTGGCCCACTCGAACTTCGCCGCGCCGTGATCGCGAGCGATTTCCTCGACGGCCTTCGCCTGCTCGGCAACGCTTGCCTCAGAGCCGTGGAATTCGAACAACAACAGCGGCATCTCGGGCAGCCCGAGCTTGTCGCGCGCGTTGACGGCTTTGACGGTCAGCGCGTCGAGCAGTTCGCAGCGCGCGACCGGAATTCCCATCTGAATCGTGGCGATCGTCGTCTGCACCGCGTCTTCGACGGTCGGGAAAGAACACGACGCGGCCGACACCGCCTCGGGTTGCGGATAAATGCGCAACGTGATCTCGGTGATCACGCCGAGCGTGCCTTCGCTGCCGACGAAAAGCCGCGTCAGGTCGTATCCCGCGCTTGACTTCTTCGCACGGCGTGCGGTGCGAATTATTTTTCCCTCGCCTGTCACCACCGTCAACGCCAGTACGTTCTCGCGCATCGTCCCGTAGCGCACTGCGTTGGTACCCGACGCGCCGGTGGCGGTCATTCCGCCGAGCGTGGCGTCGGCGCCGGGGTCGATCGGAAAGAAGAAACCGGTATCGCGAAGTTCCTGATTTAACTGCTTACGCGTGACGCCCGCCTGCACCGTGACCGTCAGATCCTCGGGATTCACTGCCAGCACCTGATTCATCTGCGACAGATCGACACTGACACCGCCATGCAATGCGAGCAGGTGGCCTTCGAGCGAGGAGCCGATCCCGTACGGAATTAGCGGCACGCGGTGTTGCGCGCAAAGCATTACAAGCGCAGCCACTTCTTCGGTCGTCTTGACGAATACGACCGCATCCGGCGGCATCGGCGCATAGGGCGATTCGTCGCGCCCGTGGTGCTCGCGCACTGCGTCGGTCGTCGACAGTCGCTGCCCGAAGTTCGCCTGCAACTCGTCGATAAATCCGGGTGGCAGCGGATGACGAAGGATGTGGGGCGATACTGGCGCATTCATAATGGCGTCCTGGTCTGACCTGCAGACATTCAGAGGCAATTCTATGGGCAATCGACTCTCGCAGATTGCGACGCGAACCGGCGACGATGGCACCACCGGCCTGGGCGACGGCACGCGTGTGGACAAGGATCATCTGCGAGTGGCCGCGCTGGGGGATGTGGACGAGCTCAATTCGAGCGTGGGTGTACTGCTGACCAGCGAGTTGCCGGACCAGATCCGGACCGATCTTGCGGAAATCCAGAACGACCTGTTCGACCTCGGCGGCGAGCTGGCAATTCCCGGTTATTCAATGATCAGCGACAAACAGGTGGCGCGGCTGGACGCGCGCCTCGCACACTACAACGCTGATCTGCCGCGTCTGGCCGAGTTCATCCTGCCGGGAGGCTCGCCGGCTGCCGCGATGGCGCACATCTGCCGCACGGTTTGCCGACGCGCGGAGCGTGCGCTGGTCGCGCTGGGCAAACAGGACAAGCTCAACGACGCGCCACGACAATATCTAAATCGATTGTCCGATTTGCTGTTTGTGCTGGCGCGCGTGCTGAACCGGCATGCGGGCGGCGCCGATGTGCAGTGGCAGCAGCGCAAGAACCAGTAACGCACCGATAGGTCCTACCTGATGATGAAATTCCCACATTTGGCAGTGTCCCTTGCGTATGCGTGGGTGGTGAGCTCGGCCGCCGCGGCTTCTACGCGTCCGGCCATCCCGGTTTTCGATGCGCCGACGATCGCCGCGCGCTGCGAACCCGAGCTCGCGAAGGCACGCGCCACCAAGAAGTCGATCGAAGCTAAGAAGACCGGGGACGTCTTCGAGGACTGGAACCGGCTATCGCTCCAGTTTGCCGATTTTGCTTATCCGGTTTACTTGCTGCAAAGCGTCTCACCGGACAAGGCGACGCGGGATGCTGCGCAAGCCTGTCTTGAAAAAGTGCTGCCATTCGAGACAGAGCTCGCACAGAGCGAGCCGCTGTATCGAAGAGTGCGCGCGGCGAAACCGAAGGACCTGACCGACAAGATCTTCCAGCAGGATCTGATTGAAAAGTTCGAAGACGGCGGCGCCACCTTGCCGCCTGACAAGCGCAAGCGTGCGCAGGAGGTCGCCGACGAGATCGAGCGCCTGGGCCTGCAGTACAGCAAGAACGTCAACGAGGATCCGACCACGGTCGTGCTGGCTCCGGCCGAAGCGGCAGGCATGCCGGAGACATGGTTGGCTGCACGCAAGCGCGACGCCGCTGGCAATCTGGTACTGGGTCTGGACTACCCGACCGTCGTTCCGTTCATGCAGAACGCCATCAGCGAACCGGCCCGGCGCAAAGTGTGGCTGGCGAAGAACCGCGAGGGCGGCGAGCAGAACCTGGCATTGCTCGATCGCGTACTGAAACTTCGCTACGAGCTTGCGCAACTGCACGGTGCCCCGGACTTTGCGACCTATGCGCTGAAACGCCGCATGGCGCAGACCCCTGCCGCCGTCAACGAGTTTCTCGGCAAGGTGAAAGCCGCGGTGGATGAGGTCGAGGCGCGCGAACTTGCCGAGCTGCGGGCCGACAAGGCGAAGGTCACCGGCACTGACCCCGTGGCACCGTTGCTGCACCGCTGGGACGTGGCGTTTCATCAGGAGCGTATTCGGCGTGCGCGCTATCAGGTCGATCAGGAAGCATTGCGCGCCTATTTCCCGACCGACATGAGCGTGAAGTACGCGATCGAGCTGGCCGAGCGGCTCTACGGGGTGACTTTCGTCGAGCGTAAATCGCCGACGTGGCACGAGGACGTGCGCTACTTCGACCTATTCGAGCGTCTCCCGGAAGGAGGAGGCAAGAATGGCGCGTTCATCGGCGGCGTGTACCTTGACTTGTATCCGCGCGAAGGCAAGTACAACCATGCGGCGGCGTTTCCGGTGCGCGCCGGCTCGACGCTCGCTCAGCGCACGCCGATCTCGGTGCTGGTGACCAACTTCAACCGCAAGGGACTGAATCACGACGAGCTCGAGACGCTGTTGCACGAGTTCGGCCATGTGCTGCATGGCGTGCTTTCCAAGACCCGTTACGCGGATCAAAGCGGCACCTCGGTCAAGCGCGACTTCGTCGAAGCGCCTTCGCAGATGTTTGAAGAGTGGGCGCGCCGCGAAGATGCGCTAAAGCTGTTTGCCGAAATCTGTCCGACGTGCCCGCGCCTGACCAGCGCGCAGATCGATCGGCTGGACGCTTCGCGCAAGTATGGCCAGGGTTCCCGCTTCGCGCGCCAACGCGAGCTCGCGGCATACGACATGAAGCTGCACACGGGCGTGCCGGTGGCGGCAATGCCAACCTGGGCGGAGCTCGAAGGCAAGACCCGGCTCGGGCATGTCGATGGGTCGATGCTTCCCGCAAGCTTTGGCCATCTGATGGGCGGGTACGCCGCCGGCTACTACGGCTACATGTGGTCGCAAGTGCTGGCGCTCGACATGCTGTCGGCCTTCGACGGCAAGCTGATGAACCCTGCCGTCGGCCGCCGCTTCCGGCAGACGATTCTTAGCTCGGGCGGACAACGCCAGCCGCATGCACTGGTCGAGGCGTTCCTCGGCCGCAAGCCGACCAGTGATGCGTTCTACGCCGAGATCACCGGGCGTAGATGAATCAGCTCGAAGGCAAGGTCGCGATCGTTACCGGTGGCGCCAGCGGGTTCGGCGAAGCCATCGTGCGCGCCTTTGTGGCGGAGGGGGCACGCGTCGTTATCGCAGATCTGGAAACAGGCAAAGGAAATGCGATCGCCGGCGAGCTGGGCGGTGCAGCGTGCTTCATGCATTGCGATGTTTCACTGCGGCCCGATATCGATGCTCTGGTGCGCACCTGCGTAGGCCAGTTCGGCGCGCCCGACATTGTCGTCAATAACGCCGGCACGACGCATGCGAACATGCCGCTGCTCGATGTCGACGAGCCGGCTTTCGACAAAGTCTTCGCAGTCAACGTCAAATCGATCTATCACATGGTGCAGGCGGTCGTGCCGCTGATGCGCAAACGTAAAAGCGGCGTCATTCTCAATGTCGGATCGACTGCCGGGATTCGTCCACGACCGGGCCTGACCTGGTACAACGCCAGCAAGGGCGCGGTCAATCTCCTGTCGAAATCACTCGCTATCGAACTCGGGCCGGATCGGATTCGGGTGAATGCGATCTGTCCGGTGATCGGCGAGACCGCCTTGCTCGAGAAATTCATGGGCGTGCCCGACACGCCCGAGAACCGCGCGAAATTCGTGGCGACGATTCCGCTCGGACGCATGTGCCGGCCCTCCGATGTCGCCGCGGCCGCCGTCTACCTTGCGAGCGACGCTGCAGCATTCATCTCGGGTGTTGAATTTCCGGTCGATGGGGCGCGCACCGCGTGATCTGCCTATGCTGCGCGTGACTTTTTAGACGCCTTCGGTCGGATACCGCGCCGCTCGAGTGCCTCGCGCAACATAAATTCGATTTGTGAATTGACCGATCGCAGCTCGGTCGAAGCCAGGCGTTCAAGCTCGGCCCACAAATTAGGATCGACGCGCAGTAAGAGCGCTTTCTTGTCGATGCGGGTCACGCTTTCCTGGGCGACTTGCGTTGCCTAATCCAGAGCAGGGTGCCGGCCGTCTCGAGCGCGACACCAATACCGATCACTGCCAGCGCTAGATTGAGCTCCAGCCGGCCGAGCGCAAGCAACACTGCACCGACGATGATCAACGCGGTTCCGGGAACCCACAGCACCAGAGCATTCATCGCCGTCCTCCCTACTGATACAGCGTGCCGGTATTGATCACCGGCTGCGTGTCGTTGTCCGAGCACAGCACTACCAGCAGGTTCGAGACCATCGCCGCCCGTCGCTCGGCGTCGAGATCGACGATGCCGCGCTCGGACAATCCCCTGAGCGCCATCTCGACCATGCTGACGGCGCCGAGAACGATCTTGCTGCGCGCCGAAATGATCGCTTCGGCCTGCTGCCGGCGCAGCATCACCTGCGCGATCTCGGGTGCATAGGCCAAGTGAGTCAGCTTGGCGTCTTCGACGACGATGCCGGCGGGATCTAGCCGGTCGGCCAGCTCCAGGATCAATGCAGCGGTCACCTTCTCCTGGCTGGCGCGCAGCGTCGGCTCGTTCGATCCCTCGTGCTCGCCCTCGTCGTAGGCATAGCTCGAAGCCAGGTGGCGGACCGCGGTCTCCGCTTGCACGCGAACGTATTCATCGTAATCCTCCACATCGAATACCGCCTGTGCCGTGTTGCGCACGCGCCAGACGATCGCCGCCGCGATCTCGATCGGATTGCCTCGCTTGTCGTTCACTTTCAGCCGCTCGCTGTTCAGATTGTGCGCACGCAAACTGATCTTCTGTTTCTTGTAAAACGGGTTGGCCCAGCGCAGCCCTTCCGAACGGTCGGTGCCGACATACTCGCCGAACAGCAACAGAATGGCTGCCTCGTTGGGCTGCAGCATGTAGAGCCCGACCAGCACGAACGCGCCGGCCAGCAGAAGAACGACACCGAGCCCGATGCCCCAAAAGCCGATCGGCCGCGCGATCAGGAAAATGGCGGCCAGGATCAGAGCAATGCCGATCACTGCCCACAGATAGCCACTGCCGCTGGTTCGATCGATCTCCTTCGTGATCGGCGCGTTATGCATGACGTCCCCTTCTCGTTATCAATGTGATATCACTTTGATAGAAGGGCCGCGGGTTGTCAACGCTGCGCCGACAGGCGGTTGTAAGCTGCCCGTTCACGGAAGGGAGGCCGCATGCACTATCTGCTGATTTACGATCTGGTGCCCGACTATGTCGAGCGCCGCGGGCAGTTCCGTTCAGAACATCTGGCGCTGGCAAGGGATGCGGTTGCGCGCGGCGAAGCGGTGCTCGGCGGCGCGCTCGCCGACCCGGTCGATCAGGCGATGCTGCTGTTTACCGGCGAGTCGCCCGCCGCGGCCGAAGCGTTCGCGAAGTCGGACCCCTATGTAAAAACGGGCTGGTGAAGGAGTGGCGCGTCAGGCCGTGGACCACGGTCGTGGGCCGGGACGCCGCGGTTTCAGTCACCTGACGATGGCCTGGCGTTCAAACGCCGCTCGCGCACGGCGTGCGCAAGCGTGTCGAGCGCTTTGACGCTGTCGTCCCATCCAAGGCATGCATCGGTAATCGATTGGCCGTAATTCAGCGACTGTCCGATGGTCAGGTCCTGACGGCCGGCCATCAAATGGCTCTCGATCATCACGCCGATGATGCGCGAATCGCCGGCCGCCAGCTGCTCGCCGATGTTGGCACACACCTTGATCTGGTTGGAGTGATCTTTCTGGCTGTTCGCGTGGCTGGCGTCGATCATCAGCCGCTGCGCCAATCCGGCGGCCCGCAGCTCGTCGCACGCTGCAACCACCGCCTGCGCATCGAAGTTCGGCTTTTTTCCGCCGCGCAGGATGATGTGGCAATCGTCATTGCCCTTGGTCGATACGATCGCGGAGTGCCCGCCCTTGGTCACCGATAGAAAGTGATGCGGCTGTGCTGCCGCTTTGATGGCATCGGCCGCGATCCTGATGTTGCCGTCGGTGCCGTTTTTGAAGCCGACCGGGCACGACAGGCCGGAAGCGAGCTCGCGATGCACCTGGCTTTCGGTCGTGCGCGCGCCGATGGCGCCCCACGAGACAAAATCCGCGATGTACTGAGGTGTGATCATGTCGAGATACTCGCAACCCGCCGGCATGCCAATCGAGTTGATGCCCATCAACAGCTGGCGGGCCACGCGCAGTCCGTGATTAATGCGAAAGCTGCCGTCGAGGTCCGGGTCGTTGATCAGGCCCTTCCAGCCGACGGTGGTGCGCGGCTTCTCGAAATACACGCGCATCACGATTTCCAGCTCGGGTCGCAGCCGCATTCGCTCATCGTAGAGCCGGCGCGCGTATTCCAGCGCAGCCTGCGGGTCGTGGATCGAGCACGGCCCGACGACGACCACCAGCCGGTCATCGATGCCATGCAGAATGCGATGAATCGCTTCGCGTGCCTCGAAAACGGTCAACGACGTCTTCTCGTCGTTCGGATACTCGCGCAGCAAATGCGACGGCGGCGCGAGTTCCTTGATCTCCTTGATCCGCAGGTCGTCGGTCATGTAACGCATGGCAAGTTCCTTGTTGACTGCTCAAAAAAAACCGCCAGGGAGTTAACCTGGCGGTTCGTATCGGTCCGGTCTGCTTTACGCGTGCCGTTCGACTCGTTCCGCCAGTGGTCGGAAAAAGCCGTAAAAGTAAAAAAAGAAGCGCGCACGCGTCATGGACGCAAGATAGCACGCTGCGGCCTAGATATCTGCGCGTATCACCCACAGGTAGCGCGTCAGCTGCCAGAACACCGGCGCCGCGAACGTCAGCGCGTCCAACCGCTCGAGCACGCCGCGGCGGACGACGACCTCGCTGGCCAGCTGGCCGTCCCATTCGCGGGCACCGAGGCTTCGCTTCACCGACGACAGCACCACCATGCCGAGGAACCCGCTGACGACGATCACCGCAGACATCAGCAACGATTGCCACCACAGAAACGGCGTCATCCACCAGAGCGCCGTGCCGATCAGCACACCGCCCAGGCCACCGGCCAGAGTGCCCTTCGCCGACTTGTTTGGATTCGCCTTCAGCGGCGCCCCCTTCAGCAGGGCCGTGGCGATCACCTGCAGCAGGTCGGTTAAAAACAGCACCAGCAGGAAAAACAGCAGCAGCAACGGCCCGCGGCCTTCGTATCCTCGAATCGGCAGGGTCGCGAGTGCCGGGGCATGGCTGACGCAATACACGCTGATCATCAGCCCCCACTGAACCTTGGCGACGCGCTGCAGGTAGAGCTCGGTGTCCTGCTTGATTGCCATCACCACCGGCAACAGCAGGAACACGTACACCGGAATGAACACTGCGAACAGACTCGCGCGGCCGAATGCGAGCAGCAAATACTGCACGGGGATCACGAAGTAGAACGCGACCACCAGCGCCCAGTGATCCGACGGCTTGATCGGTGTCAGCGAGACGAACTCGCGCAACGCGAAGAACGAGGCCAAGGCGAACACGACGATCAGCGCATTCGGTCCAATTGCAAACGCCACCGTGAACAGCGCGAGGACCGACCATGACGCCCGCACGCGCGAGTTGACGACAGCGAGGCGCGCCAGCCGAACGGCATCGAGCGTGCGCGTCGTGACCCATTGTCCGATTCCGGTCGCGACGACGGAGAGAAGGGCGAGCGCGCAGAAAATCGCGAGAAATGTCTCGTTGAGTGTCAGGTTCATGCGTCAGCCCGCCAGTTCACTGACCGCATTGCGCGCACGCTGCAGGAACTCATCCTTGCCTTCGCCTGTGTACAGCTTCATGGCGGCGCCAAAGCGTACTGTGCAGATGATCGGAACCGGCATCAGCGCGCCTTTCGGCATGCTTCGATGCAGATTTTCAATGTAGACCGGAATCAACTCCACCGCGGGGAATTCATTGGCCAAGTGATAGAGGCCCGCTTTGAACTCTCCCGGCAACGCCTGTGCCGCACGTGTGCCTTCGGGAAAAATGATCAGCGAAAATCCATGATCGATCGCGTCACGCAGGGGATCGAGCGGATCGATGTTCGAATCCGTCCGACTGCGATCGATCATCACGACATTCAGTTCCTCTTTCGCGATCGTGCGCCGAATGCCGGGCTTGTCCCAGTAATCCTTGGCGGCCACCGGCCGCGTGTTCGCTCTCAGGCTGCCGGGCAGCGCAGCCCATAACACGATGGTGTCCATGTGGCTGGTGTGGTTCGCAAAGTAAATACGCTGCGCGGCCGTTGGCGCGGAGCCGACCCAACGCGGATACGCGCCGACCAGCAGGCGAACCAGCCAGACGATAGGAAGCAGAAGTCTCATAAAGCGCGGTTGCGCTATAGCACATCGAATGTGTGCGGCAACGTGCGCGTCCATTGCGAGGACGGATAACTCAAATCATGATCGCGCCGTTCGTCGTCATCCGCATGTCGGACTGCGGATGCGCCGGTCTCAATACGCTGCGAGGATTAAACCCGCGTCAGGCAGTACCGCCGATCGTCAATCCTTCAATGCGCAACGTTGGTTGTCCGACACCGACCGGTACGCTTTGCCCGTCTTTGCCGCACGTGCCGATGCCCGAATCAAGGCTCATGTCGTTGCCGATCATCGTGACCTGGGTCAGCGCATCGGGGCCATTGCCAATCAGGGTCGCGCCCTTGATCGGGTGGGTGAGCCGGCCATTCTCGATCATGTACGCCTCGGCCATGCTGAACACGAACTTGCCGTTGGTAATGTCGACCTGGCCGCCACCGAAATTGGTGGCGTAAATGCCCCTGCTGACCGACTGCACGATCTCCTGCGGATCCTTGTCGCCACCCAGCATGTAGGTGTTGGTCATCCGCGGCATCGGCAGATGCGCAAACGATTCGCGCCGTCCGTTGCCAGTGACAGGCACCTTCATCAGCCGCGCGTTGAGCGAATCCTGGATGTAGCCGCGCAAGATTCCGTCTTCGATCATCACAGTGCGCTGCGTCGGATTGCCTTCATCATCGACGGAGAGCGAGCCGCGCCGATTGGCAATCGTGCCGTCGTCTATCACCGTGACGCCTTTCGAGGCCACGCGCTGCCCCATCTTGCCGGCGAACGCGCTCGATCCCTTGCGGTTGAAGTCGCCCTCGAGCCCATGCCCGACCGCTTCGTGCAGCAGGATCCCGGGCCATCCCGGGCCAAGCACCACCGGCATGATCCCGGCAGGCGCAGGCTTCGCGACCAGATTCAGCAGCGCCTGGTCGACCGCCAGTCGCGCGTACTCGGCAAGCTTCTCATCAGTGAAGAACGCCAGGCCATGCCTGCCGCCACCGCCCGAAAATCCCTGCTCGCGCCGGCCGCTCAGCTCACCGCTACCCTCGACGATCACATTGACCGAGAGCCGGACCAGCGGACGTACGTCGGCTGCCAGCACGCCGTCACTGCGCGCAACCAGCACGACGTCGTAATCCGCGCCGACGGTTGCCATCACCTGCTTGACCCGCGGATCGCGAGCACGTGCAAGCTGCTCCACTTTTTCGAGCATCTGCACCTTGGCCGCGGCATCGAGCGACGCGACCGGATCATCGGCTACGTAGCGCACAGGCTGCGAACGCACGGCGACGTGGGGCGCCACCTTGACCTTGCCCTGACCGTGACGCGCGATCGATCGCGCCGACATAGCTGCTTCGGTCAGCGACTCCGGCGAAATGTCGTCCGAATACGCAAACGCGGTCTTGTCGCCGATGATCGCGCGCACGCCGACGCCCTGCTCGATGTCGAAACTCCCGCTCTTGACGATGCCTTCCTCGAGCGAAAACGATTCGCTGCGCGAGTACTGAAAGTACAGGTCGGCGTAGTCGGTTCGGTGCTGGAAGATGGTGGCGAGCACGCGCTGCAGACGCGCTTCATCGAGGCCATAGGGCTCGAGTAGCAGCAGCTTTGCGGTAGCCAGGCGGTCGATGGCGGGTTCGGAAAGTTTCATGAGGTCGGCGGGTAATTGCGAATTGTACGAGGCTCCAGCAGCGCTCGATGTTCGAGAGCCGGCAGGGACGAGCGCGAATCAGCTATCAATTGCGGGTCCAAATCGCCGAACACAACCCCCGCCCCCGCCGGGCGGGTCGCCAGGACCGTGCCCCACGGGTCGATCAGCATCGTGTGACCGAAGGTCGAGCGGCCGTTCTCGTGCTTGCCTCCCTGGGCCGGAGCCAGCACATAGGCCAGGTTTTCGATCGCGCGAGCGCGCAAAAGCACCTCCCAGTGCGCACGCCCGGTCGTTGCGGTGAACGCTGAGGGCACCAGAATCAGGTCGGGGCGCGGCAGGGCTCGATACAGCTCCGGAAAGCGCAGGTCGTAGCAAACCGAAAGCCCGACGCGCAATGATCTTCCCTCCGCAAGCGTCAGCTCGAAGCTGGCGACGTCGCGTCCAGGCGCGATCGTGCGCGCCTCGTCGTAGTCTTCCTTGCCCTTGCTGAACCGGAATAGATGAATCTTGTCGTAACGCGCCACGCGCTCGCCGGTAGGGCCGTAGACGAGGACGCTGTTCATGACCCTTTCGGCCTGAGGTGCGACCAGCGGCAAGGTTCCCCCGGCCAGCCACACCCGATGCTCGCGCGCCTGCGCCGCCAGAAAATGCTGGATCGGCCCGTTGCCGTCCGTTTCGCGCATCGCGATCTTGTCGGTATCGCGTTGGCCCATCAGACAGAAGTATTCGGGTAGCGCGATCAGCTGCGCGCCGCCTTTGGCTGCCTGCGCAATCAACTCGGCCGCAGTGCGCAGATTTTCATCGACCCGGGTGGTCGACACCATTTGCACTCCCGCGACTCGCACTGTCGGGCTCATTTGATCTGCTCCGCACCGGTGCCGGCAACGCGAGTGCGCTGCGCGATCGTCGGGTTGTCCCACGTTCCGCTGATGTCGTACTCGAGCGCGAACACTTTTGACAGCGGATCGCGCAGCACATATTGCGCCAGAAAAGCGCCAAGTCCCAGGATTGGATTGGCCACGCCCAGGGCCAGCGCAGCGGTGCTTGCATCGATCTCGGGCAGCACGACCAGGTGCAGCTGCTGCGTTTCGTTGCGCAGATCGACACTTCCCGACATCAACGCAGCCGCACTTGCCCCCGCCATGCGGAAGTTGCCCGTTGAAATGACGCCGTTCGCAATCGCGGCGTCGGCGCGGATCGAGTTGTACGCAAAGCCGTCTGCGAACTGGCGCCCGCCGTCGAACAGCAGCGTGCGCGATAACGATTGCAGCGACAGCAGACTCAACAGGCGAGCCGCATTGCCGGTTTCCACTTTCAGGAAGCGGCCCTTATCGAGGGACAACGCCAGCTTGCCCGACAGTGTTGGATAGTCGATATCGAGCGGCGAGCCTAACCATTCCACATCGCCTTCGAACGCGCCCTGGCCAGCCGCCATCGCACCTCGAAATCCGAAACGTTCGAGCGTCGCACCGCCGTCGCGTGCATCCAGCTTGAATCTCATTTTCATGCGGCGGGCGCTGCCGCTCGCGGCCGGCGTCCACTCGCCACTGGCTACCAGATTCATATCGGCATTGGTGATGTCGAGACGATGAATCCGCCACGCCGGCGCGCTGGCCCCGCCGACGTTTCGCGCCACCAACTCGAGCCGACCCAGCTTCAACTCGCCCAGCTCAAACTGCTCGACTGCGATGTCGAGCGCGGGCAGCTGATTCGGCGGCGATTGCAGCACGTCGACCACTTCGCTTTTGCGCGCGGCGGGAATCGCCAGCCGTGACAGCCGCGCTGTGATCTGTTCGGGGCGCCATGCCACGAAGCCGACCAACCCGTCGGAAACGATGTTGGCGTTGAGGCCGCCATCAGCTGCGCGCGTGGCTCCCAGCGTGACGTTGCTGAAACTGCGGCCCATCAGCACGAGTTCCCTGGTTCGGACTGCAAGCAGATCGATCTGGATCGCCGAAGACGACGCGGCAGATGTCTTTGCCGATCCGGTACCTCCCAGCAGCGATGACCACGCTTCTAGGTCGAGCCGAGGCACGGTTGCCAGGACCAGCAACCCGCTTTCAGGCAGATTCGCAGCCTCGTTGAGCGCAATGACACCGCGCATAACGCGGTATTCGCCCTGGTCGCGCCTGCGTTCGAGTCGCACCGCGAGGGCGGGTCCGGCAGTCACCCGCAGTTCGTCCTGATCGTCATTGCGCGAGGTCCGTTCGATCAGCAGCGGCATCGCCTCCTGCGCCGTCTTCGACAACGGTGCAACGCCGTCGATCGCAAGGCCGACCAGGTCGCTCTCGATTTTCAACGTAGCGTCAGGTCTGACGTTCAACGTCGCTGCGTAACGTGCGCTTCCCTGTGAACGGTCCAGCAATGCCTCGATTGGCCCCAGCGTGGTGGCGCGGCGCAGACCGGCAACGGTCGCGATACCCGTCGCTACCATCACGATGGCCCCATCGCTGCGTGTGCTGGCCTCGATCTTCGCCGGACCGCCAAGCATCGATGCGCTCAGGTTGTCGCTTCTGATTCCAACCTCGGAGAAGTTGAGCGTACCGTTGACCCGCGAAAGCGGCGGTGCGTCGCCCAGCGCGAGATCGTTGTTGGCAAACTGCAGAGCACCTGCGACGTTGATATCGGCGGCGTCCTGAAGAGGGATACCGAGTCGCAGATCGAGCTTGACGTTACCACTCGCCACGGCATCGGCAGTCACCCCGCCGATCCAGCGCTTAACCGGACTGTCATTCACATAGCGCAGCATGTCCGTCAACGGCCCTTCGGCTACGCCATGGACTTCCAGCAATGCATCGCCGCTCAGACGTGAAATGCGCGCGACGGTATTCGTCAACCGCACACCATGCGCAGCGCCGCGCGGTGCCGTAACGGTCACCGTGTCACGGTCAAAGGCCAACTCGGCATCGATGCCCGACAGCAACGACCATGTCTGCGCGTCGCCCTCGGTTCGCGCCTCCTTCCTGGCGGCCGGATAAACATCGAGCGTTGCACCGCTGACGCGCGCAGTGGCGCGCATCTCCCCCTCCTGCGGGTTCTGGAAAGGAAAGCGGGCCAAATCTCCCTTCACTCGGAACGTGCCTTCCGTGGCTTGCCCCGCCAGCAGCGCATGTTGCAGCCAGCCGAGCGTATCGCTGCCGGCGATGGTTGGCACGTACCGAAAAACCGCCGGAGCGTGAAGGCGCGCAATCCGGCCGGTGAGGTCGAGCCATCCCGGTGCGTTCGGATCATTCTTCGCGGCACGATAGTTTCCCGACCCTTGCAGCTCGAGGTCGTCATTGGCGGCGGCAGCGGATACGACCTGGATCTCCAATGTGGGGCTGGACTTCCAGGTGACTGATGCATTCAGGCTGGCGAGCTTCAGGCGTGGCTCCGCAAACACGCCGGGAAAAATCAGCACCAGGTCCTTCGACGAAAGCTGCATCGACCCCGCGCCATCGACGACATCGATGGCGCCGCTCAGATTCTCGAAGCCGGGCAGGCCGAGCGCAGCCGTATCCGTCGAGCGCTCGCCGGGCAGTGCGGGCTGTGCTGCACTCACGACTCCCTGAAAGCGCGTCTTGAGGGTGAGGCGGGATGCGTCCTCGATCGCGCCGCGCCAGCTTGCCGACAAGCCGACCAGCGTGCCTTCAATTGCGTGTCTGGCTATTGTCTTTCGCAACTCACGCGCCAGTGGAACGTGCGTCGCAAACCATGCGAGGTCCTTCAGATCGATGTGGCTCGCCTGGACTTGCGTGCCTGTAGCGATGTCGCCACTTGCGCGCGTGGTGCGCACCTTGATGTCAAACGGTGCAACGGATTGATTCTGGACCGTGGTCAAAGCCAGCTGGCTGGCCTCGAACTCCTGGCCGCCGCCTTGTCCGTCGTCACGATCATCACCCCAGCGGCGTTGGGAAACACGACCCTGCAGCGATGCGAGCACGAGCGGTTCCAGGTCGTCAGCCAGTTTCACACTGACATTCGTCAATGCGACATCTGCTACGACGCGTGTCACGCGGGCGTGGTCGAAAGTGGCCCAACCGCGGACAGCGCCCTGAGCCGTTTCGGGTTTAAGCGGCGCATCGAAGATGTGCGCCAGTGCAGCGAGGTCGGCGAAGTCGACCGCGCCGAACACGTCGCCGGTCCAACGCGTCATATCCGACGGCCTGGCAAACGGCGAATGGCGGAAGCGGGCTCGCAGATCGATCGGCGCGGCTATCTGCGCCGTGGGAGCGGCTTGAATTCCGAGCTTGTGTAAACCGAACCGACTCTTAAGCAGCAGGTTGACACCGGTGAGCTCGAGAACGGGAGATGAAGAATCTCTCTGATCCAGGTAGCGGACACGCGCATCACGAATGACGACTTCACCTTGCGCAAGGATCCAGTCCAGTAAGCCGGAGTCTTCATCATCCTGCTGCGCTGGATCGATAACGAAGCCGGCGATCGAAAATCGATCGCCAGGCAAGCGCGCGACCTCCAGCTGCGGCGACTCGATTCGCAGCGATCTGAACCGGGGCTCGAGTGCGAGCGCGCTCAGCCACGAGAGCGTGCCTTCTACCTTCGGCAGTACGAGGCCGCGCGCTTCGACGCCCCCGGTGATCGCTACGTCGCTCAGTACAACGTAGGGGTTGAAGCCGCGCCAGGTTGCCTCGATCCGCCCGATCGTGACCCCAGCCTTCAGTGCACGGGACGCGATCTGTTCGACATGCGGCCGCAGTTGGTCGGCGCGCGGCATGGCGATATAGCGAACGGCCAGCATCAGTGAGGCAAACGCGAAGAACAGCGCGACCAGCAGCCAGGCGATCGACACCCACGCAACATTCAGCGCGCGCGACGTACGTTGTGCCCGCGCGGATTGAGGGCTCTGTGGCGTGGTTTCGGTGGGTGTTGTCGGTGTCGGCATGGCGAGCGGGCAAGGCGCGTCGCTACGTAGAATGAAGCATCGATGGGGAAAAACGGGTCGAAAGGACGTTATCACGAGCGACCCTCTGCTACGACAGCATCTACGAGTGAAAGATTCCCCCTTTATCGGTGTAGAAGACTGGCGTGGTCCCCGCATCGCGCTGGCTGATCTGCCCGAACTGTCTCACTACGTGCAGCGTGAAATCCAGCGTGGCGGGCGTTTCGAGGGGCAGCGGACTGACGAACCCTGGACGCCGCCGCTGCTGCGAGAAAAGTTGGACGCGCTATGCGCTGCTGCGGCCGGCGACGAGACGCAGCGGCTGGCCGTTGCCTTGCGTCAGCTGCGTAGACAGGTCCTGCTGTGTGTGATCGCCCGCGACGCGACCGGGCGCGCTGATCTGGCGGAGGTGGTCGCCACCATGACGGCACTGGCGGAGCTTTCGCTTCGCTCCGGCGTCGCCGCTCATGTGCGTGATCTCGCCACGCTGCATGGAGTCCCGGTCGGCACCAACGGCGTACCTCAGGATCTGCTCGTCGTCGGGATGGGAAAACTGGGGGGCGGCGAGCTCAACGTATCGTCGGATATCGACCTGATCTTCGTCTATGACGAAGATGGCCAGACCCACGGCATCAGTGCCGGGCGCAGCATCAGCAATCACGAATTCTTTGCGCACCTCGGCCGGCGTGTCATCGCGTTGCTGAACGATTTAACGTCCGATGGCTTCGTGTTTCGCGTCGATATGCGGCTCAGGCCTAACGGCGCTGCGGGCGCTCTGGCAGTTTCGAATGCGATGCTCGAAGAGTATCTGATGGCGCAGGGCCGCGAGTGGGAACGTTTTGCCTGGCTGAAGAGCCGAGTCGTATCGGCACCGGTGTTCGCCTCGGTCGAGCAGTTCGAAACGCAGCGTGCAGCGCTCGACCAGATCGTGCGGCCGTTCGTGTTTCGCAAGTATCTCGACTTCGGAGCAATAGCCGCCCTGCGCGAGTTGCATAAACTGATCCGCACCGAGGCAAGCCGCCGAAAGGGCGGGCGCGACGATCGTTCGGACGATGTCAAGATCGGCCGCGGAGGAATCCGCGAGCTGGAATTCGTTGCACAGACCTTTCAGATCATCCGCGGCGGCCGGGAGCAGAGGCTCCGAACGAAGTCAACCTTGCAGGCACTGGCGACGCTAGCCGAGCTCGACGTGCTGCCGTCGGCCACGTGCGAACGGCTTGCAACGGCGTATGTGTTCCTGCGCAATCTGGAACACGCGTTGCAGTATGTCGACGATGCGCAGACGCACGCCGTTCCGACCGAAGCATCGGCACTGGAACGCGTAGCAAGGCTGTTGGGGGCGAAGGGCGCGCCGGCGATGCTTGCCGAATATCGGGCCGTTCAGGGATTTGTCGCGGCGACGTTCGACGAGGTGTTCGCCGAGCCGGAAGCGCGCGATGCGGAGGTTTCTCTGTCTCTCGGGGGCGCGCCGGGCAGTGCCGACGAAGGGACGCTGATCACGGATCTGCAGGCGAGCGGGTTTCTCGATCCCGCCGCGACAGCGAACCGCCTGCGTTCTGTGCTCGAGTCGCGTCGAATGCAGGCAGCTGCCGAGCCTGCACGCGCAGGGCTGCAGCGTTTGCTGCGAATCGCGTTGCGGGCACCCGTGGATCAATCGCACAAAACCGGGGCGTTTGAGATCGGCCCCGATGAACACTTCGCGCGGTTCGCCCGGCTCGCAGATGTGATTGCCGGACGCAACACCTACGTTGCGCTTCTGAACCAGTTTCCACGCGCGTTCGACCGTGTCATGCGAATGCTGGCAGCGAGCCGCTGGGCGACCGACTACCTGGTGCGCCATCCCATTTTGCTCGACGAGCTGCTCGACGAACGATCGATCGAGCAGGAACCGGACTGGCCCGCGTGGTCATCTACGGTACGGCAGCAGCTTGCCGAAGCGCACGATGATCAGGAGCAGCAGATGAATCTGTTGCGCGACGCTCATCACGCGCAGGTTTTTCGGCTGCTGATCGCCGATCTCGACGGCCGCGTGACGGTGGAACGGCTTGCCGATCATCTATCTGCACTGGCCGATTCGACGCTGACGCTGGCGCTCGAAGCGGTGTGGCCTGCGCTGCCGAGA
>JBGTEW010000150.1:0-2093 GCA_041747615.1 Burkholderiaceae bacterium
GCTTGCGCCGCGATCACCGAGGCCCACCGCAGCGAGCAGCTCGGCTACGCGCGCTGAGCGCGCATCGCGCGCAGCGCCTACCAGCACCATCGGCAATTCAACATTCTGTTCGACCGTCAGATGCGGCAGGATATGAAACGACTGAAACACGAAGCCGAGCCTGGCGCGCCGCGTCAATGTGCGCTGCGCGTCGTTCATTGAGGCGAGGTTTGCGCCATCGACCACGACACTTCCGGCATCGGGCCGATCGAGGCCTGCAATCAGGTTTAGCAGCGTCGACTTGCCGGAACCCGACTCCCCGACGATTGCGACGTACTCGCCGGCAGGTACTTCGAGGTCCAGCCGATCGAGCACCGTGCGTGCACCGAACCGCTTGACCAGACCTTCGACCGACAACATGGGAGACGATTCTACGGAGCAGTGATGTCATCTTCGCTCGCTACAATCACTGTCCCACGCATTGGCCCGCCGCATTGAACCAATCAGCCGTCACCTATGACGATATCGTTGCAGCGCAGGCCCGGGTAGCGGGGCATGTCGAGAACACGCCGTGCCTGCATTCGCAGACGCTGTCGCAGATCACCGGCGCCGAGGTGTACCTGAAGTTTGAAAACCTTCAGTTCACCTCGTCGTTCAAGGAACGTGGCGCACTGAACAAGCTTTCATTGCTGTCGCAGCGGCAGCGCGACAAGGGCGTGATCGCGGTATCGGCCGGCAATCACGCCCAGGGGGTTGCGTATCACGCGCAGCGGCTGGGCGTGCCGGCGGTGATCGTGATGCCGCGTTTTTCGCCGATGGTCAAGATCGAACGCACGCGCGGGTTTGGCGCCGAGGTCGTGCTCTGCGGTGACACGTTCGAGGATTCGAAGGCTGAAGCGGCTCGTCTCGCTGGCACGCGCGCGTTGACGATGGTGCACCCGTACGATGACCCCGACGTGATTGCAGGGCAGGGCACGATTGCGCTCGAGGTGCTCACGCAGCAGCCGGACATCGACTGTCTGTGCGTGGCGATCGGCGGCGGCGGCTTGATCTCCGGCATCGCTACTGCGGCGCGCGAACTGAAGCCGGCGATCGACATCGTCGGCGTGCAGACGGATCAGTTCCCGTCGATGTACGCGGCGTTCAAGGGAGTCGATATGCCGTCGGCCAATGCGACGCTGGCCGAGGGCATCGCCGTCAAGCACCCTGGCGAACTGACGCTGCAGATCGTGAAGAAGCTGGTCAACGACGTGGTGCTGGTATCGGAAGGCGATATCGAACAGGCGATCGTGATGCTGCTCGAGATCGAGAAGACCGTGGTCGAAGGCGCCGGGGCGACCGGGCTCGCGGCCGTGATGCGTCATCGGGAGCGATTTGCCGGCCGCAAGGTCGGTCTGATCCTGTGCGGCGGCAATATCGATCCGATGGTGCTGGCCGACATCATCGAGCGGGGCATGGTTCGTGCTGGGAGATTGGCGCGTATTCGGGTTCACACGCGTGACGTGCCCGGAGAGCTGGCACGGGCGGCCACACTGATTGGGCAGGCGGGAGCGAACATTGAAGAAGTCGAACATCAGCGTGCATTCACGACGCTGCCGGTACAAAATGCCGAGCTCGAGTTCGTGCTGCACACGCGCGGGCCCGAACATATCGATGAGGTGCTTCGCACGCTGCAGGCCGCGGGGCTGTACGCCACCACGCATCCGTATTGATGCGCCCTTGTAGAGGCGACGAAAAATGGTTCCTGACGAAGTCCTTGCTCCAATCCGCGCAGAGCCTCAATTCATCGATCTGCTGGCGGAGACGGTCGATCCGCGGACGGAACTCGCCGAGACACTGCTCGAGCCACAGGCTTCGATCCCGCCGAAGTATTTCTATGACGCGCTTGGATCGCGCCTGTTCGAGGCGATCTGCGAGCTCCCAGAGTATCCGTTGACGCGCACCGAGCGGGCGATCGTCGATGCCCATGTGCACGAGATTGCCGCGCGCATCGGGCCGGGCGCGGTGCTGATCGACCTGGGAGCCGGCAATTGCGAAAAGGCCGAGCGCCTGTTCGGCTGGCTGGCGCCGACGCAGTACGTGGCGATCGATATCGCCGCCGATTTTCTACGCGA
>JBGTEW010000151.1:0-6908 GCA_041747615.1 Burkholderiaceae bacterium
CACGCCGCTGGCGCCGCGTGAAGTGCAGGACAGCGAGTCGGAAGATCGTGCGCGGCGGCTTTCACTGGTCGTGTCCAATGTGCTGCAAACCAACAGGCATTCGGACCGGCTGCTCGCGGCGATTCGCGAAGCGGACCCGGACGTTGTGCTGTGCGCCGAGGTCGATAAATGGTGGGAGGCGAGACTTGATGCGCTGCTCACCTCGCATCCGCACGTCATCCGCTGCCCTTTGCCGAACACGTATGGCATGCTGCTTTACTCGCGCCTTGAGCTCCGCGAAAAAGCGGTCGAATTTCTGGTCAAGCCCGACACGCCGTCAATTCAGGCGAGAGTCATCCTGCGTAGCGGCCAGCGTGTATGGCTCAACAGCGTGCACCCGCCGCCGCCGGCACCGGGAGAGAGCGCTGAGTCCGGCGAGCGCGATTCGGAACTGCTGCGCGTCGGCAGGCGCGTATCCGAAGCGACCGGGCCCGTAATCGTGTGCGGCGATCTGAACGACGTCGCGTGGTCGCACACGACGCGTCTGTTCCAGAAAATCAGCCGCCTGCTCGAACCGCGGAAGGGCCGCGGTTTTTACAGCACGTTTCACGCGCGCTACCCCGGCTTCCGCGCTCCGCTCGATCATGTTTTTCACTCCGATCATTTCCGGCTGGTCAGGATGCGGCGCCTCGCTTACGTCGGCTCCGATCACTTTCCGATGCACATCGTGCTGAGCTACGAGCCGCAGGCAGTTGCCGAGCAGGAAGCGCCGAGCGCCGATGCGGCCGATCACCGCGAGGCGGATCAAACGATCGCACGTAGCACAACGGTTTCGCCGAAATGAACGATTCTCTCTGCCGTTTCTGCGCGATGCCTCTTCGAACGACATTCGTAGACCTCGGGATGTCGCCGTTATGCCAGACGCACATCAGCGCAGACCAGTTGCACGACGCCGAACCGTTTTATCCGCTACACGCGTTCGTGTGCGAGCAATGTTTGCTGGTGCAGCTGCAGGAGTTCGTCACCCCCGCCGCTATCTTTTCCGAGTACGCCTACTTCTCGTCGTACTCGACATCGTGGGTCGAACACGCGCGGCGCTACGCGGAAATGATGATCGAGCGTTTCAAGCTGGGCCCATCGAGCAAGGTGATGGAGGTCGCAAGCAACGACGGCTACCTGTTGCAGCATTTCGCCGCGCGCGCGATTCCTGTGCTGGGGATAGAGCCGGCAGCGAACGTCGCAAAGGCCGCGTTCGACAGAGGCGTCCCTACAGACGTTTGTTTCTTCGGCCGCGACACTGCAAGCCAGATCGCGCACAAGCATGGCAAACCGGACCTGCTAGTCGGTAACAACGTACTGGCACACGTACCGGACCTGAATGACTTCGTCGGCGGAATGAAATTGCTGCTCGCGCCGGACGGCGTAATCACGATGGAGTTTCCCCACTTGCAGCGACTAATGGCGGGGAATCAATTCGATACGATTTACCACGAGCACTTCAGCTACTTTTCATTCGTCACTATCGAGAAAATATTCGCCCTTCACGGACTGCCGGTGTTCGACGTCGAGGAACTGCCGACGCACGGCGGTTCATTGCGTATCTACGCACGTCACGCCGAGAACACCGCTTTGCCAATCGGCGCGCGTGTGCATCACTTGCGGCAGCGCGAAATCGATGACGGTTTTCTGACGCTCGATCGCTATCTGGGCTTTGAAGTGCAGGTGCAGGCGACGAAACGAAAACTGCTGTCGTTTCTTATCGATGCCAAGCAGCGCGGCAAGAAGATCGCAGGCTACGGCGCGCCAGGCAAGGGCAACACGCTACTCAACTACTGTGGCATTCGCACTGACTTTCTCGATTTCACGGTTGACGCCAACCCGTACAAGCAGGGCAAGTACACGCCGGGAACGCGCATTCCCATCCTGCCGCCCGAAACCATTCGCGTCGAGCGCCCGGATTACGTTCTGATTCTGCCGTGGAACTTGAAGGATGAGATTTCGCGCGCTGCCGCCTACATCGAAGAATGGGGCGGCCGCTTCGTCGTGCCGATTCCCGAGGTCGAGGTCGTCGATCGTGTCGGTTAGAGCGTTGTACTTGGCGTCCGACGGCTTGAGCCGAGGGTGATAGTTAGGGAAGACCATTGATCAGGCTATCCGCCGCTAGGCACTTTTACTGCTCTGCGAAAACCTTGATCATGGTCTCTTCATGTAGGCTGCACACCGGCTTTTGACGCACGCGCTGGTCAGCAAATTTGGCTGGTGTCACGTTTTCACTCACCTATGAAAATACTGATAACCGGCACCGAAGGCTACATCGGTTGCCGGCTTGCCCCGATTCTGATCGCCGCCGGGCACGAGGTGGTCGGGCTTGACACAGGGTACTACCGCGACGGGTGGCTCTACAGTGATCCGGTCGCAGTTCCTGCACTGCCGTACACATTGGTCAAGGATCTGCGTACGGTGACACCACGCGATCTCGAAGGCATCGACGCGGTCGTGCATCTGGCTGAGCTGTCGAACGATCCGCTTGGAGAGAACAGTCCCCAAGTGACGTTCGAGATCAACCATCGCGGCTCGGTCGAGCTCGCGCGAATGGCGAAGGCGGCCGGCGCGCAACGATTCATCTATGCGTCGTCTTGCAGCGTCTATGGGCTCGGAACCGGCGATTTTCTGTCGGAAACGGCACCGACCAATCCGCAAACGGCATATGCGAAATGCAAGGTCGCCGTCGAGCGCGACGTGCAGCAGATGGCCGACCAAAAATTCTGTCCGGTGTTTCTGCGCAATGCCACCGCATACGGCCCGTCGCCGCGCATGCGGTTCGACATCGTATTGAACGATCTGTGCGCCCGCGCGTGGACTGAGCGCCGGATCGCGATGACCAGCGACGGCACGCCGTGGCGTCCGCTGGTGCACGTCGAGGATATCTGCGAGGCTATGCGCTGCGCGCTCGACGCCCCGGGCGTTCAGGTCAGTGGCGAGATATTCAATGTCGGGCAGACGGATGAAAACTATCAAGTGCGCGAGCTCGCCGAGATCGTGGCGGCCGTCTTTACCGGTTGCGAGGTCAGTGTCGGATCGAGCGTTGGCGACAACCGCAGCTACCGCGTTTCTTTCGACAAGATCGCTGCCACGCTGCCGGGATTTCGCTGCCGCCGTACTGTGCGCGACGGAGCCGAGGAGCTGAAAGCGCTGTTTGAGCGAATCGATTTCTCGCAAGACGCCTACCGCTTTCGCGCCTTCACGCGGCTGAAGCAGCTCAATCATCTGCAACGGACCCGCCAGATCGACGACCGGCTCTTCTGGCGTGCGCGATGACAACTATTGTCGGCATTTCCGCCTACTACCACGACAGCGCCGCCGCCGTCGTGCGGGACGGCGAAATCGTCGCGGCAGCGCAGGAGGAGCGCTTCACGCGCAAGCGGCACGACCCCGGATTTCCACACAAGGCGCTGGCGTATTGCCTTCAGGAAGCGGGCGCATCACTCGAATCCGTTGATCTCGTCGCGTTCTACGACAAGCCGCTGATCAAGTTCGAGCGGTTGCTCGAAACATATCTGGCGTACGCACCGCGCGGCATTCGCTCGTTTCTGGCAGCGATGCCGGTATGGCTGAAGGAAAAGCTGTTCCTGAAGAAGCTGATACACGACGAGCTGGCGGAGCACGCGTCGGGCCAAGCGCTGCCGAAACTGCTGTTTACCGAACATCACCAGTCTCATGCGGCTTCGGCTTTTTTCCCAAGCCCGTACGAGTCGGCGGCAATTTTGTGTATGGACGGCGTCGGCGAATGGGCCACGACGACGGTTTGGAAGGGCGAAGGTAGCCGGCTTACTCCGCTCTGGGAAATCGACTTTCCGCACTCGATTGGCTTGCTGTACTCCGCGTTCACGTACTACACGGGATTCAAGGTCAACTCCGGCGAATACAAGCTGATGGGACTCGCCCCGTACGGCGAGCCGAAGTACGCCGACCTCATCCTGCGCGAGTTGATCGAGGTCAAGCCCGACGGCACTTTCCGCATGAACATGCGGTACTTCGAGTTCGCCACCGGCTTGACGATGACGAATGATGCGTTTGACCGCCTGTTCGACGCGCCGCCGCGCAAGGCCGAATCCAAGCTCACGCAGCTGCACATGGATTTGGCGGCGTCAATCCAACAGGTGACCGAAGAAGTCGTGCTGCGTCTGGGTAACACCGTGCATCGCGAAACCGGCATGAAGAATTTATGCATGGCCGGGGGCGTTGCGCTGAACTGCGTTGCCAACGGCCGGCTGCTCAGGGAAGGTCCGTTTGCGTCGATCTGGGTGCAGCCCGCCGCAGGCGATGCCGGTGGCGCGGTCGGCACTGCGTTGAGCGCCTGGCACGAGTATCTGGACCGGCCGCGCACACTCAATGGCGCACTCGACTCAATGCATGGTGCTTATCTCGGCCCGCAGTTTTCGAATGCTGAGATCGGCCGGTATCTGGATTCGGTCGGCGCGAAGTATCAGGTCGTCGCAGACGAGCAGCTGTTTCCGCAGATCGCTCGCGTGCTCGCCGACGAGAACGTGGTCGGCTGGTTTCAGGGAAGGATGGAGTTCGGGCCGCGCGCGCTTGGCGCCCGCTCGATCATCGGCGATGCTCGCAGCCGCAGCATGCAGTCGGTGATGAACTTGAAGATCAAATATCGCGAATCGTTCCGCCCGTTTGCGCCTTCGGTGAGGGCAGAGCGTGTCGCGGACTATTTTGAGTATGCATGCGAGAGCCCTTACATGCTGATGGTGGCGCCGGTGCGTACCGAGCTGCGCACGCCGATGACACCCGAGCAGCAGACGCTGTTCGGCATCGAGAAGCTGAACGTCGTACGCTCAACCTTGCCATCGGTCACGCACGTTGATTATTCCGCACGCATCCAGACCGTGCACGAGGAGACGAATCCTCGTTACCACCGGTTGCTGGGCGAGTTCGAAGCGCTCACCGGCTGCGCGGTCATCGTCAACACGTCGTTTAACGTGCGCGGCGAGCCAATCGTGTGCACGCCGGAGGACGCGTATCGCTGTTTCATGCGCACCGAAATGGACTACCTGGTACTGGAGAATTACGTGCTTGCCAAGAGCGAGCAGCCGGCGCGTGCAGAGGATGATTCATGGAAAAAGGAGTTTGAGCTTGACTAGCGCGACTCAGAGAACACCCGCGGACGAAGCCAGCGAGCTGCGCAAGTTCGGCCTTGCGGTGGGCGCGGCATTCGCGCTGATCTTCGGCCTCCTGCTGCCCTGGATATTTTCGTTCGGCACCCCGATTTGGCCGTTCGTCGTGTGCGCTGCGCTCGTCATCCCTGCCGTTTTGGCGCCGATGTTGCTGCGGCCGGTGCAGCGCGGCTGGATGCGAGTAGCCGAGCCGGTCGGCCGCTTCAACACAAAGCTGATTCTTGGGCTGGTGTTCTACCTCGTCTTTACCCCGACCGGTTTGATTCGGCGCCTTATCGCCGACCCGCTCGTGCTGCGCAAGGGAAAGACCGATTCGTATCGCAAACCGTCGCGGCAACGCACGGCTCAAAGCATGGAAAGGCCATTTTGATGATTGACCTGATCAAGGATCTCTGGGGATTCATGGCAGACCGGAAGAAGTTCTGGCTGGCGCCGATCATCGTGATCCTGCTGCTGCTCGGGGCTCTGGTGGTGTTCGGCCAAGGCTCGGCGATCGCGCCGTTTATCTACACGCTGTTCTAGAAGCGTGATATTCGACGCTTATCGCGTGCTTTAGGCGTTTAACCTGCTGCCACAATCGACGCTGCTGAACACGGAGACGACGTGAAAGTGATGATTCTCGCCGGCGGTTTTGGGACGCGCATCAGCGAGGAAAGTGCGGTACGACCGAAGCCGATGGTCGAGATCGGCGGCATGCCAATCCTGTGGCACATCATGAAGATCTATTCGGCCTACGGCCTGAACGACTTCGTCATCTGCTGCGGCTACAAGGGTCACGTCATCACCGAGTGGTTCGCCTCGTATGCGCTGCATCGCACCGATGTGACGTTCGACCTGCGCGAACGCAAGACAACGATTCATCGCAACGGCATCGAACCCTGGCGCGTAACCCTGGTCGATACCGGCGACCGAACGATGACCGGCGGCCGCGTCAAGCGCGCGATGAGCTACATCGGCGATGAGACGTTCTGCATGACGTACGGCGATGGCGTCGCCAATCTTGACATCTCGAAGCTGATCGAATTTCATCGTCAACATCAAAAGAAAGCGACGATGACGGCGGTGCAGCCTGAAGGCCGCTTCGGCGCATTCACGCTGGGCGCCGACCAGCACCTGGTCAGCAACTTCCGCGAAAAGCCGCGCGGCGATGGCGCGTGGACCAACGGCGGCTTCTTCGTGCTGGAGCCGAGCGTGGCGGACTACATCGAATCCGATGACACGGTGTTCGAGCTGCGTCCGTTGCAGGCGCTGGCCGACAACGAGGAGCTCGCCGCGTACAAGCACGACGACTTCTGGATGCCGATGGACACGCTGCGTGACAAGCACGTGCTGGAAGAAATGTGGGGCACCGGCAAGGCACCGTGGAAATGTTGGGCTGATCGTGCTACCTGAAGCGCACTCGTGACCGACGCGTCGTCGATGCCGCGCCAGACGCAGATCCCGAGCGTCAAACTGCAACGACCGCCGTTTGTCTTCATGAACGGCCGCGTCACCCCATGGGATGAAGCAACGATCCATGTGGCGAGCGAAGCTGCGCTGCGTGCCGCGAGCGTATTCGAGGGCATCAAGGGATACTGGCGGCACGACGGCTCCGAGTTCGCCCTGCTCGCGCTGCGCGAGCATTTCGATCGCCTGCGGCGCTCGGCGCAACTGCTGCACCTTCCCTTCTCGATGTCGTACGAGGAATTCAGCGAAGCGTGCGCGAGCCTGACGAAGAGGCTTCTGACCGACGGCCGCGACTTG
>JBGTEW010000152.1:0-2042 GCA_041747615.1 Burkholderiaceae bacterium
CAGCCGCGGCGCGCAGCCCCTGGCGTGGTGCGCTCATGGGGCTGGCAGCGGGCCTCGGGATCGCAGCGCTGGCGTCGTATCTGGGCTTCGGTGAAGCGCTGACGATGTTCCTGACGGTGCTGCTGATCGGCATGGCGTTGATGATGATTGCCGGATTCGTTTTGCGTCGCATGCGCGGCGGCACGCCGCAACCCGCTTACGGAGGTGGGGCCGCGGGCGCTGATCCCGCGGGCACGTACAGGCAGGTCGGATATGAGAGCGCGCCGGCTCCCGCACAGCGCAGTGCCAGGGCTGCGACCGCAATCGCGGGCGCGCGTTCAGGTTCAGCAATGGAGCAGTTTGCGCGCGGTGGTGTGGTGGGCAGCAGCGAACCTTGGGGAATCCCCGCTGGCTTCGACACTGCGGCATTTATCGCTGCGGCCAAGGCCAACTACGCCAAGCTGCAAAAGGCGTGGGACAGCGGCGATCTGGCGGAGCTGTCCGATTTCACCAG
This sequence comes from Burkholderiaceae bacterium, assembly GCA_041747615.1. Classification (GTDB taxonomy): domain Bacteria; phylum Pseudomonadota; class Gammaproteobacteria; order Burkholderiales; family Burkholderiaceae_F; genus JACCZX01. The sequence continues at coordinate 494 of JBGTEW010000152.1, forward strand.
CACCGACATGTTCATCGCGTTGACGCACGAATTGCGTGCGCGCGGCGGCCAGTCCAAGACCGAAGTGGTCGCGCTCGATGCTGAGCTGCTTGGTATCGAATCGACTGCGGACGAGCACATAGCCAGCGTCAAGTTCGACGGAACGCTGCGCGTCGACGGCGAGGTCGAGCGAGTCGCCGAAGTGTGGAATCTGTCGAAGCCGGTACGCGGCGGCGGCTGGGTGCTGGCAGGCATTCAGCAGATGGCATAACGAGCGGCGATATGAGCCAGAGGGCGCTGCGGCGCCCTCTTTCACATGATGCCGTCGATGATTGACCAGCTAGCCAGCTCGGCCGCGGTCGTGTTGCTCAATCGGATGCTTGCGCGTGAAAACTGGGCGCGTGAAAAACTGGTGCCGTTTGCCGGGCGCAGCGCGCGCTTTGACGCCGCGCCGTTTGCGCTGACGTTCAGGATCGCCGACGACGGCACCCTCGGGGCGACTGATGATGGCGAGCCTGCGGTCACGATTAGCGTCGCGCTGTCGTCGTTGCCGCTCGCGATGTTCGATCCGGCGGCCGCCATGAAGGACGTGCGCCTGAGCGGCGATGCCGAGTTGGCGCAGGCGCTGGCATTTGTCCTGCAGAACCTAAGGCCGGAGCCGGAAGAGGAGTTGTCGCGCTTCGTAGGCGATGCAGCGGCGCAGCGGCTGGTCGGATTCATGCGGGCCAGCGCGTCGCAATGGAAACAGATGGCCGAGCAGATGCTCGACAACACCGCGCACTATGTGGTGACCGAGAACCCGATGATCGCCGGTCGCGACGACCTCGACACCTTCAGCCGCGACGTCAACCAGTTGCGCGACGCAGTCGCACGAATTGAAAAGCGGATCGAACTGCTTGCGCGAAGCTAGCAGGCTGCTGCCGTAAGCAGCCCTACAATCGCCGCCCATGCGGCTCCTGCGCTTGTTTCGCATCCTCGCGGTCGTCTGGCGCTACCGGCTCGACGAAATCGCGGTTGCCAGTCTTAAAAATGCCGCGCTGGTGCGCGTGGTTGCCTGGACCAGCTTTGGCGCATCGCGCGAGCCGCGCGCGGTGCGGCTGCGACGCGCACTCGAAGACCTTGGCCCGATATTCGTCAAGTTCGGGCAGGTGCTTTCGACGCGGCGCGACCTTCTGCCGCCCGATATCGCCGATGAGCTGGCGCGACTGCAGGATCGCGTGCCGCCGTTCGCCTCCGACATTGCGATGCGAGAGATCGAGCGCGGACTCGGACGCCCGATCGACGCCGTGTTCGTTACGTTCGAGCGCGAGCCGGTGGCTTCGGCGTCGATCGCACAGGTGCATTTCGCCGTGCTCAAGGAGGGTGAGCATGCCGGCAAGCAGGTTGCTGTCAAGGTACTGCGGCCGAACATGATGCAGGCGATCGAGAAAGACCTGTCGCTGCTCGATACAGGCGCAGGATTGATCGAAAGGTTATGGCGCGATGGCAAGCGCCTGCGACCACGCGCCGTAGTCGCCGAGTTCGACAAGTATCTGCACGACGAGCTCGATCTGATGCGCGAGGCGGCCAA
>JBGTEW010000153.1:0-6904 GCA_041747615.1 Burkholderiaceae bacterium
TTGGTCTGGAGGAGTAAGAAGGCACAGCTGGGTGAGGATCAACCCGGCCGTCGCTCAGGGCGGCGGCTTCGCGCCCATCCGGGCCTCCTGCATTTCGTCGCACGTTGCCGCAGTTCATCGCAGCGGCAGCGACGCCCGCAGCGAGTCGAGGATAATCGCGCCCCATTATGGACAGCGGGCCACAAGCCGCGCGTCCTTGGGGGGTCTCAATGCACTTTTCGATAAGCAAGCGCACGGGATGGCTGGTTGCGGGCCTGCTGGTGATCGCGATCGCGGGCGCGGGCGTCGCGGTATCCGCAAAAAAGAAGGCAGACAGCGCCAACGCTGCAAAGGGCAAGGAGAAACCACCGCTCGAGTTCACTCAGCGCGATGTCGTCTCGCTGCAACCTCGGCGGCTGTCGGTCGAGCTGTCGATGCCTGGCTCTGTGCAGGCCGTATCGCAGGCGACAGTGCGCGCAAAGCTGTCGGCCGAGATCAAGCGTGTGCTGGTGCGCGAGGGAGACCGCGTGACTGCCGGGCAGCCGATTGCCGAGTTCGACACGGCTCAGTTGCGTGCACAGATGGCCGAGCGCAAGGCAGCACTCGAATCGGCGCGGGCGCAACTGGCGATGGCCGATCGCACTCGGCAGGCCAACGCGCAACTGGTGAAGCAGAACTTCATTTCCCAGAACGCATTCGACACGGCCGATAGCGCACATCAGGTTCAACTGGCGGCGGTCGCTTCGGCCAAGGCACAACTCGACCTCGCTCAACTGTCGATGACCGATTCGGTCGTACGTGCGCCGATATCAGGCATTGTGTCCAAGCGTCACGTGCAGCCTGGGGAAAAGGTGAGCTTCGATGCGCCGCTGGTGGCGATCGTGGACCTGGCTGAGCTCGAGGTGCAGGCGCAGATGCCGGTATCCGACGTAACGCAGATCCGGAAGGGAATGCCGGCCCAGGTCGAAGTAGAAGGGATCGGCGGTCGCAAGTTCGAGGGCAAGGTCGAGCGAATCAATCCGAGCGCAGAGGCCGGCACTCGCACGATCAACATTTACGTCTCGCTTTCCAATGAGGAATCATTGTTGAAGGCCGGCATGTTCGCGCGCGTGCTGCTCACCACGTCGCCGGAAACGGAAGTTCCCGCGCTCCCGCTGTCGGCGTTGCGCTCGGAGGGAGGACAGAGCTTCGTATGGGTCGTGGCCGACGAAAAGTTGGCACGCCGCAATGTCATGACCGGCAAGCGCGACGAGCGCGCCCAGTTGATCGAGGTCACATCCGGCCTTGCAGCGAGCGACATCGTACTTGCCACGAAATTCGACAATCTGAAGGACGGGCTCGCGGCGAAAGTCATCAGCCTCGCGCCGGAATCGAAGGTTGCCGACAAGAATAGCCGTACATCCGTGCGAAATTAGAGCGCGAGGAATCAGCCGATGTGGATGACCCGCGTTTCGATCAGTCACCCGGTGTTTGCCACCATGGTGATGGTGGCGCTCACCGTGCTCGGGTTGTTTTCGTACGCAAAGCTGGGCGTCGAAGCGATGCCCGACGTGCGACCGCCAATGGTGTCGGTCCAGGTGCGGTACCCCGGAGCGTCGCCAGAACAGGTGGAAAACGATCTCGCCAAACCGATCGAGAACGCAGTGAACACCATTGCCGGCGTCAAGCGGATCCTGTCTGCGTCGTACGAAGGCGTTTCGTATTCGTGGATCGAGTTCCGGCTGGATATCGACCAGGATCGTGTTGTCCAGGAAGTGCGCGACAAGATCGCGCAGATTCGCGCCGGCTTTCCGCGCGACGTCAAGGATCCGGTTGTGCAGCGTGGAGGCGACGAGAACGATCAGCCGGTGGCGTTTTATGCGCTGCTCGGCAGCAACCTGACGCAGCGCCAGTTGACGACGCTCGGTGAACAGGTCGTGCAGAAGGGATTCGAGCGGGTCAGCGGTGTCGGCAAGGTCACGCTGGGTGGCACCGTCACCCGCGAGATCCAAGTGCGCGTCGATCCGGAGCGGTTGACGGCGTTCGGCCTGACGGTCGATCAGGTGGTGACCGCACTTCGCAACGCGAATATCAGTGTGCCGGTCGGCACGATCAGCAACGAGACGGTCGAGGCGATCGTGCGCGTCGACGGCCGCATCGACGAGCCCGGCAAATTCGGCCAGATCATCGTCGCCCGGAAAAATGGCGCGCCGATCATGCTGTCGCAGGTCGGTACGGTATTTGACACCGAGCGCGAGCGCAGCTCGATCGCGCGGATCAACGGCGTGCCGGCGATCAGCTTCTACGTGTTCAAGGCGCAGGACGCGAACATCGTGGAGGTGGGCGACAACCTGAAGATCGCCGCCGAAGACGTTCGCAAGCTGCTCCCGGCCGGCACCGAGCTGAAACTGCTGCGCTCGACATCGGAATTCGTCAAGCGCGCGGTGGACAACGTGAAGATCACGATCGTCGAAGGGGCACTGCTGACGGTGCTGATCGTCTTTCTGTTTCTCGGCAGCTGGCGCAGCACGGTGATCACCGGCTTGACGTTGCCGATATCGGTCGTCGCCACCTTCATCGCGCTCTACATGTTCGGCTTCACGCTGAACTACATGACGATGATGGCGCTCAGCCTGTGCATCGGGCTTTTGATCGACGATGCGATCGTCGTGCGCGAGAACATCGTGCGCCATATTCACATGGGCAAGGATCACTACACGGCCGCGCGCGAGGGCACCGACGAGATCGGTCTTGCAGTGCTGGCCACGACGTTCTCGATCGTCGCCGTGTTTGTGCCGATCGCGTTCATGGGCGGCATCGTCGGCAAGTTTTTTTATCCGTTCGGCATCACGGTAGCGGTGGCGGTGCTGGTCTCGATGTTCGTCAGCTTCACGCTCGACCCGATGCTGTCTGCGGTCTGGCGCGATCCACCGCGCAGCCTGAATCAGGCGCGTTTCGTCGGCCCCGTCCTGCGTGGGTTTGAACGCCTGATCGATTGGTTGCATCTGATCTACGGTCGCTTGCTCGGCTGGGTCCTGTCCAAGCGCAGGTTCAAGGCAGGCATCGTGAGCATCACGCCGCGCGGAATCACGCTGTGTATCGCCGCGTTGAGCTTTGCGCTGGCGATTCCGGTTGCCGGCGTGGTCGGCACCGAAATGATGCCCCAGAGCGACGAGGGCTTCACCAGCGTTCGGCTGACGATGCCGGTCGGCTCAAGCCTCGAATATGCCGACGAAAGGGTCAAGCGGGTCGAACAGGCGCTGCGCGAGTTCAAGGAGATCGACACGATCGATACCGGCGTGGGCACCGACGGCGCCAAGAACACCGGGCGGATCAACCTGAAGTTGGTGCCGCGTTCGCAGCGCGACCGCTCGCAGAAGCAGCTCGAACAGGCAATCCGCCAGCGCCTTGCATCGATCCCTGGCATCGACATGCGGGTAGGGTGGGGCGGACCAATCTATGTTGCGCTGCTTGGCAACAACGATGCGGCGATGCAGCGCGTGATCAATGACCTGCGGCAGAGGATTCTGTTGATTCGCGGCATCACCGATGTCGAAGTTTCGCTGAAGGAAGGCACGCCGGCGCTGTCGGTTCGGTTGAAGCCGGAGCTGGCGTCCGAGTACGGCGTCACTTACGCGCAGCTAGGCGCGACGCTGCGCGCCCTGATCGGCGGCGAGAATTCCGGCTACTGGCTCGCGCCCGACGGCCAGAACTATGAGGTGATCACACAGATTCCGCGCGGCAGCCGCACGGTGATCGATGACATCTCCGGGATGAATATCGCAACCAGCCGGCAAATGGCCGATGGCACGCCCGAAGTGATACCGCTGCGCTCGATTGCGACGATCGAGCGCACATTCAATCCGGAGAACATCCGGCGCCAGGATTTGCAGCGCAGGATCGCCTTGTGGGCCAATGTGCAGGGCCGCCCGTCAGGCGACGCCGGCAAGGAAGTTCAGGCGCTGGTGAAGACATACGAATTGCCGGCGGGCTTGCGCTTCGACGTCGGCGGCCAGATTCGCGAGCAACAGGAAGTCAACGCAGCGATTTTCGGTGCGCTGGCACTTGCGGTGATCTTTATCTACATCGTGCTCGCCTCGCAGTTCGGCAGCTTTCTGCAGCCGATCGCGATCATGGCGTCGCTGCCGCTGTCGATCGTCGGCGTGATGCTGGCGCTGTTGATCACCAATACGACGCTGAACATATTCTCGATGATCGGCATCGTGTTCCTGATGGGTCTGGTGACGAAGAACGCGATCCTGCTGGTTGACTTCGCCAACCGGGGGCAACGCGAAGGGATGTCGCGTGAGGAAGCATTGCTGGCGGCGGGGCAGGTGCGGCTGCGACCGATATTGATGACGACGGCCGCCATGATCTTCGGCATGTTGCCGCTGGCGATCGGGTTGGGTGAAGGCGCCGAACAGCAGGCACCGATGGGGCGCGCGATTATCGGCGGCGTTATCACGTCGACGCTGCTGACGCTGGTGGTCGTGCCTGTTATCTACACTTACGTCGATGCGCTTGAGCGCCGGCTGAAGGGCCAGCGCCGCGGCGCCCCGGCGTTGATCAATCAGCCCGCCGACCGACGAACCGATTGAGTAAGGCAAGGAAGCCTCGGACTGCTATGGCGAGCAGTAGAACAGTTGAGCGGGCGGCATGTTCAGCGGCTGGAATCCACGCTGCACTTTCGAGAACACTCCGCGCAGACTGTCGAGGACCAGCGGCGAAAACTGATAGACGAGAAACGCGCCATCGGGCTGCAGGATCGCGTGTGTGGCGTTGACGACCGCTGTACGGTCGTGCGGCTTCAGCGTCGTGAACGGAATTCCTGAAATGACGAAGTCGGCCCGACCAAGCGCTTTTGTCGCCAGCTCGGTCTCGACATCGGCCGCCGATCCTGCAATGACCTGCAGTCTCGGATCATCGATATGTGTTCGGAGGAACTGGACGAAGTCCGGATTGGTTTCGAGCGCGATCAGTTTCGAATCGGGCCGCATCCGAGCCAGCATCGGGCGCGTGAATGTTCCAACGCCCGGACCATATTCGACAATCAGCCGGGCCCGCCGAAAATCGATCTGGCTCAGCACAGTACGAATCAGAAAGCGCGAGCTAGGTATGAATGAGCCAAGCATGCGTGGATGGCGCACGAAGTTGCGCGCGAACAGCGCGATCGGCGCGAGCGTATTTTCTTTCACCGGGCAGTCTCCTGGATAATGTTTTTGTACGAACAGGCGCTGTACTTGGCGCAGACAACAGGCCCTAGTTTATCCATTGCATGACGCGTGCCGCTTCCTGGCTCGAGCAGGATCCTGACGAACGCATCGTTCGGTGGGGCTGGACGATATGGATCGCCTGGGGCGTCATCGGCGGCGCATTGTTCCTCGACGATATCAGGGCCGGGCAGGGGGCGCTGAGCCTGATCCTGGTTGGACCTTTGTGGGGACTATGGCTGCTCTGGCCCATTTACCGCGCCATACGCTCATGGTGGCGGTGGCAGCACGGCAATTCATGGGCGGAGTGGAACGGGAACTACTATGAGTTCGATGGGCGCCAGATAAGAATCATGATGCAGGGCGATTCGATCTGGGTCGTTGCGGAAGATGTTCTCGATGCGCTCGGTTTGCGCGGCCGTCAGCGCGATGTTGCACGGTTGCGGGAGATCGCGGGGCGCGATGGAGTCGTGCGGCCGCCCGGCTCGCGGCACCTGGCGTTTACCGAAATCGGAATCAAGGCATGGCTGGACCGCCGCACCGACATCGTCGCGCACAAGTTCTCACACTGGCTGGACAAGCAGGTGATTGCGCCCTATCGGAGACGCCAGGAGATATCCGGAGAGGCCAGGGCAGAAGACGAAGCCGAGTGAGGCGGCAGCACGACTCCCGGACAAACACCGCAATAAGGGGAGAGCGGGCTTGAGAGCTACTGCGAAGCTACCGGCGGCGGCTTTTCCTTCTGCGTCAAAGGTCGGGCTGGCTCCTGTCGGAAATTCACCGTCAGTTGAGACGTTTTTGGGTACCCGGATGCATCGAGAGTGATGTTCCACTCGTCGGGATCGAAACCGATCAACGACGCGGTCCCCACGGTAGCGACCGGGACCCCCTCAGCATTGGTCAACCGCTTCAGCTCGACTGAATCGTCACCGGTAACGATGGTGCGTTCGGCGAACGGTACCCCGCGCTTCATCAAGAACTCGCGCGCAGTGTTGCAGGGCGGGCACTTGGCGGCGGTGAACAGCATCACCGGATAGGTCGAAGCCGCACGCCTGACCTGATAGGGCAGCAGCGACTGCACCTGTTCACCGATTTGTCTCAGATCGATGCGCAGCAGATTCTGCGCATCCGGCGGCGGCCGGTCGCCGTAGTTGATCTGTCCCCGCGCATCAGTCCAGCGGTACAGAAACTTGCGGGTCTCCTTGTCGTCGATTGAGGCCTGCGCCATCGCCGATAACGGCATTAGTGCCATCATCGCGGCGGCAATGAATCCGGAGATTTTCATCGATTAGCTCTTCTTCGCGGGTGAGTTGCCGGATGCCGGGCGATCTACCGCTTCTCGCGGCAAAATCGGCTTGGGTGGTTCGGCCCTGTAGGTGGGCGGCAATACGATCTGCTCTGGATACCCGGCCGCATTCAATGCAACCGACCACGCGGACTCCTTGAAGCCGAGGTGCGGGGTGCGACCGAGTGTCATCACCGGGACCGAAGTCGTCCCGACTCTTCGCTGCAGCTCTTCGGCGTCGACGTCTGTATCGACCACGATTTCCTGATACGGAGCGCCACGGCGCCGCAGCCAGGCACGGGCGGATTCACACGGACCGCAATCGAGCGCCGTATAAAGCGTGATCGGAAACGTGGTCATCGCCTTGCGCAATTCGAACGACATGCCACCGGTCGGATCGCCGGCTTCGGAACGCGGCCGCCCATCGATTCGCGTCAGATTCTTGGCATCC
>JBGTEW010000154.1:0-1768 GCA_041747615.1 Burkholderiaceae bacterium
GGGCTCATTACGCGCTCGGGGCGGCCTGCCCCCGCGGCGCCTCGCCATCGCAGGCGGCGCAGTTTTCGATGCCGCAGCCTTGCCGGCATGCGCCGGGGTCTTCCCGACATTCGTCTTAGCCGTCTTGACCGCCTTGACCGCCTTAACCGGCTTGCGCTTCGGCGACGCACCGGTCTTGGCTTTGCGCGCCGGGGTTTTCTTCACCCGTTTCACGGCGGCCTTTTTCACCACCTTTTTCACAAACTTCTTTGCGCCCCTGCTGACGGGCTTCGCTGTTTTCTTGGCCGGTTTTTTTGCTGCAGCCATCGGTGATACCTCTTAAAAAATTCTGTTTTGAATCAGAGATTCTCAACGTGCCAGGCACGCTTCGAGACCCTTGACGATTGCTTCCTTCGGCAGATTTCGGCCGATGAAGACAACCTTGCTGGAAGGCTTTTCATGGGTGGCCCAAGGCCGCCCGACGTCGGCTCCCATCAGCATATGCACGCCCTGGAAGATCGTCCGGCGGTTGCTGCCGTTCATGAAAAGCACGCCTTTATACCGAAGCATGTCCTGCCCGTAAACCTGAGTCAGGGCACCCAGGTATTCCTCCAGTTTGGTTGGATCGAACGGGCGGTTCGATTGAAATACGAATGCCTTGATTGCATCGTCGTGATGATCGTGATCATGGTGTTCACTGTCGTGATCATGGTGTTCACCGTCGTGATGATGGTGATCGTCCGTGCCGTGCGTGCCATTGCGCCTGGCGTCCGGATGCTCGCCCGCTAGAAACTCGGGATCGATCTGGAGAACCGCGCTCAGATTGAATCCGCGCAGATCGAGTACCTCGTTGATCGGGACTTCGCCGAAATTCACGGATCTGATCGGAGCGCGCGGGTTCATCTTTACCAGGCGGTCCCTCAGTGATTGCGCGTCGGACTCCGAGACGAGATCGGTCTTGCTCATCAGGAGCCGATCGGCGAAACCCACCTGGTTCTGCGCCTCGGGCTGCTGATCGAGCGTGGCGTGCCCATGCTTTGCATCGACGACTGTGATCACCGCGTCCAGCAGGTAGTAGCTCGATATCGCATCGTCCATAAAAAACGTTTGCGTGACCGGCCCGGGATTGGCCATGCCGGTCGTCTCGATGATCACGCGCTCGAAGGCGAGCTCGCCCGACTGCCGGCGGGCCTTCAAGTCGTTGAGGATGCGCACCAGGTCCCCGCGCACGGTGCAGCAGATGCATCCGTTGTTCATCTCGACAATCTGCTCGCTGGTGTCGGAGACGAGCAGTTCGTTGTCGATCCCCTCGGGCCCGAACTCGTTCTCGATGACCGCGATCTTGTGACCGTGCTGTTCTGTGAGTATGCGATTGAGCAGCGTGGTCTTGCCGGCGCCAAGAAATCCGGTCAGCACGGTGACCGGGACTGGCGACGCAGTGGCACTCACATTCATATCCGCCTTGCAAACCGGAGAGCGGGGGCGCTCCACGAAGGGGCGAGAGTTTAGTGCAAACGCGTGACCGAAGCCCCGTTTTGGGAACGCTTAGCTGCGGCGCCGGGCGCGCGGGTGAGCCGCGTCGTACGCTTTGGCCAGGTGCTGCCAGTCGAGCCGGGTGTAGACCTGCGTCGTCGAGATGTTTGAATGGCCGAGCAGTTCCTGTACCGCGCGCAGGTCGCCGCTGGATTGCAAAAGGTGCGACGCGAAGCTGTGGCGCAACACGTGCGGATGCACGTGCACGCCGAGCCCCAGCTGGCGCGACCAGCGCGCAAGCCGCGATTGCACGCTG
>JBGTEW010000155.1:0-6825 GCA_041747615.1 Burkholderiaceae bacterium
GTTCGTTCAGCATCTGCGCCAATCTTGCTTTTGCCCGCGACAACCGCGAGCGCACCGTTCCAAGCTCTATCCCGGCGATTGCGGCTGCATCGGCATACGACATCTGCTGCAGTTCAATCAGAATCAATATCTCCTTGAACGGCGCGGGCAGCCTGCGCACAGCCTGACGAAGCCGCCGCAAAGCCTGGCTTCGCTCGAGGCTTTCGTCGGGCAGATCGGGGACATCGCCAGCACCGGTTCTCTCGGCCAACTCGGCGATGTCATCGACCGTTTGCATCCGCGTATCGATCGCCCGGTAGGCTCGAAATCGCGCGATTCCGCACAGGTAGGCGGCGACCGAGCCACGCGACGGGTCAAACCCGTCAGCGACCTCCAGTATCTGGATGAATGTTTCCTGCGTCACGTCGGCCGCCAAAAATTCTGAGCCGGTCAATAACCATGCAAAGCGGAACACCGCTGGGCTATGGCGTTTGTAAAGTGCAGTGAACGCCTTCTCGTCACCGCCGCGCGCCCGTTGCAGTTCGCTGGTGCTGGTGTCGCTTTGTGGCGCATTCCCTGATACGGGCGGGTCGAATGCCACCAGTCCCCTCGCGCTGTTCATCTCTCTTGTATTGCGCGTAGCGCGGCGAAAGGTTCCCGCGGGATCGGTTATTTCTGCAGCAGGCGTTGCTCGGCCAGTTCGAGCGCCTCGGGCACGCCACGCAGCACCACCACATCGCCGGCCTCCAGTCGCATCTCGGGGCTCGGATCCGCGCCTCGAATGCCGCGTCTGCGCACCGACGTGACCTCGGCGCCAACCGCTGCCAGGCCGAGGTCAAGCAGGCTTTCGCCGACAGCAGCGGCACCCGCATCGATCGGCACCGAATGCAGGCGCTCATGCGCCTCATCATCGATAGGCTCATCATCGGCGCTCTGGAAGTGCCCGCGCAGCAACCGGTAGCGTTGATCGCGCGCTTCGCGCACGCGCTTGACGACGCGCGACAGCGGCACACCCAGCAGCAGCAGTGCGTGCGAGCCCAGCATCAGGCTGCCTTCGAGAATCTCGGGCACGACCTCGGTCGCGCCGGCGCGGGTCAGCCGCTCGAGATCGTGATCGTCCTGCGTACGCACGATCACCGGAAGCTCCGGATTCAGTTCATGCACGTGATTCAGAACCTTGAGCGCAGAGTTGGTCTCTGCGTACGTGATCACCAGCGCTGCTGCACGCATGATTCCGGCGGCGACCAGCGCTTCGCGCCGGGAAGCATCGCCATAGACGACCGACTCGCCGGCAGCAGCGGCTTCGCGCACCAGATCGGGATCGAAGTCGAGCGCCACAAAGGGGATGCTCTCCTGTTCGAGGATCTTGCCCAGGTGTTGTCCACTGCGGCCGAATCCGCAGATCACCACGTGCTTGTCGGTTGCGATTGCTCGCTGCGCAATGTTCGCGATTTCCAGCGATTTGACAAGCCATTCCGACGAAGCAAGCCGCAGCACGATGCGGTCCGAATGCTGCACGAGCAATGGTGCCGCCAGCATCGACAGCAGCATGGCCGCCAGCACAACCTGCAGCACTCGCTCATCGAGCACTCCAAGGCCGCCCGCCTGCCCGAGCAAAACAAACCCGAACTCGCCGGCGGTCGCCAGTGCCAGCGCGGTTCTAATCGCGGTCCCCGATGTGGCACCGAACCAGCGGGCCAGCGCGAATATCAGCCCAAACTTGAAAGCCACCGGCACGATCAACGCCAGAATGACCCAGCCGAAATTTTCAACCACGACCCGCGCGTTCAGCAGCATGCCGATCGTGACGAAGAACAGTCCAAGCAGGACATCTCTAAAGGGCTTGATGTCCTCCTCGACCCGGTGCTTGAACTCTGTTTCCGAAATCAGCATGCCGGCAATGAACGCGCCGAGCGCCAGTGACAATCCTGCTTCCTCGGTCAGCCATGAAAGAGCCAACGTCACGAACAGCAGGTTGAGCGTGAAAAGCTCCTGCGATCGGCGGCGGGCAATAATGTGCAGCCACCAGCGCATCACCCGCTGGCCTCCGACCAGCAGCAGAGTCACCAAGACCGCTGCCTTCAGCAGTGCAATCGCCAGCGTTTGCGCCATCGCGCCGGGCTCTGCGTTAAGAGCGGGCACGATCACCAGCAGCGGAACGACGGCGATATCCTGAAACAGCAGCACGCCGACGATGCGCTTGCCATGCTCGGTATCGAGCTGCATGCGCTCGGCGAGCATTTTCATCACGATCGCGGTCGATGACATCGCCAGCGCGCCGCCGAGCGCGAACGCGCCCGCGACATTCACATTGAAATAGCCGCCGATGGCCCATCCCGCCGCCAGTGTGATCAAAATGGTCAGCAGGACCTGTGATCCGCCCAGGCCGAGAACGACGCGTCTCATCGCCTTCAGCTTCGCCAGTGAAAACTCGAGGCCGATCGAAAACATAAGAAACACCACGCCGAACTCGGCCAGATAGCGCGTGTCCTTGTCTTCGGGCACCCACGCCAGCGCATGCGGTCCGATCAAAATGCCGACGACGAGATAGGCGAGAAGCGGAGGCAACTGCAACAGGCGGAATGCGACCACTCCGACGACGACGGACGCCAGCAGCAGCAGCGCGAAATCAAGCCCGGACGTCATCCAGCGAACGCACGCTCATGGAGCCAAACCATCGGTGTGGCGCGCGGCGCGCGCCTAGAGCAAAAGCCGTGCCAGTGCAAAGTTGCGGTGTATTATCGCTGGCCTTTCTAGACGCGACGTCCGTGACCTCTTCCAGCCTCGTTGCCCGCCCCGCTGCAACGCCCGGTGCACTCGCGATTGCTCGCGAAGTGCTGCAGATCGAAGCCCAGGCAGTGGCCTCGCTAACCGACCGAATCGACGGCGCTTTCTCGAAGGCGGTCGATCTCCTGCTGGCGTGTGATGGCCGCGTCGTCGTCAGCGGCGTCGGCAAAAGTGGCCATATCGCACGCAAGATCGCTGCCACGCTCGCATCGACAGGAACGCCATCGCTGTTCGTACATGCCGCCGAGGCAGCACACGGCGACCTCGGAATGATCACGCACAGGGACGTTTTATTGGCGCTGTCGTACTCGGGTGAAGGCGATGAGTTGCTGACGATGCTGCCGGTCGCCAAGCGGCAGGGAACACCGCTGATCGCCATCACGGGCAATTCGTCGTCCGCGCTGGCCAGGCTCTCCGATGTGCACATCGATGTGCACGTGGCAAAGGAAGCGTGCCCGCTGAACCTCGCGCCGACGTCGTCGACCACCGCAATGCTGGCGATGGGTGACGCACTGGCGATTGCGTGCCTCGATGCCCGCGGCTTTAGTCCCGCGGATTTCGCGCGCGCCCATCCCGGCGGTGCACTGGGTCGCAAGCTATTGACCTACGTGCGCGATGTCATGCGCACCGGCGATCGGATTCCGACCGTGGTCATCGACGCCAGCGTGATGGATGCGCTGCACGAGATCACCCGCAAGCAGATCGGCGTGACCGCAGTGGTCGATCAACGCGGCGTGCTGGCAGGAATCTTCACCGACGGCGATCTTCGGCGCCTGCTCGAGCGGGTCGGCGATGTCCGCAGTACGAAAGTGGCCGATGTGATGACAAGGACTCCGCTGACGATCTCGCCCGATGTGCTGGCGGCCGAGGCGGCACAGACGATGGACGCGCGCCGCAAGAACGTGCTGCTCGCCGTCAACAAGGCCGGCGAACTGGTCGGTGCGCTGAGCATGCCGGACCTGCTCGCTGCGAAAGTCATCTGAATGCTGACGAAGACGCGCACCGGTGACGCAATGACCGCGGAGCGGCGCGCAGCACGCGTGCGTCTGCTGGTGCTCGACGTCGACGGCGTGCTGACCGATGGGAGACTTTATTTTGGCCCGCACGGCGAAGCGCTCAAGGTCTTCGACGTGAGGGATGGCCACGGTATCAAGATGCTGATCGGCCATGGCGTCGAAGTCGCCTTTTTGTCCGCGCGCAACTCCGACATCGTCGCCGCGCGGGCGCGTGAGCTTGGCGTTCGGCGCGTGCTGCAGGGCCGCTCGGACAAGGCAGGCGCGTTCGCGGCACTGCTTGCCGATGCTGCGGTCACGGCTGAAGACACCGGATACATCGGCGACGACCTGCCCGATGTGCCGGCGATGCGCACCGCCGGCTTTGCCGCCACTGTGGCGGACGGTTGCGAAGCTGCGAAAGCCGCAGCTCACTGGACCAGTTCGCAAGACGGCGGCCGCGGCGCAGTCCGCGCCCTCGCGGAGTTCATCCTGCGCGCGAAAGGTATCGATCCGCAGACGATGGTGCAAGGATGAAAGATCGGATCACTGCGTTTGTCGCAATCCTGTTGCTTGCTTCGCTGGCGGCAGTCAGCTACTGGTATTCGCAGAGCGCGCGGCTCAAGAATCTGGCCAGTCCGGTGTCGCGCGAAGGCCCGGACTTCATCGTCAGCGGTGTGACATTGACTCAGTTCGATGACACCGGGCGCGCAACTAGTCGGCTGCACGCGGAGCAGCTGCAGCACTTTTCGTTGGACGACCGCGCAGAGTTGACGCAACCGCGAATAATCAGCCTGCGGCCAGGCCGGCCGCAGTTGGAAGCGCGCGCGAAGAACGCGCGGCTGGAAGAGGGTGGCGAGCGTTTGCTGTTATCCGGCGATGTCGTGATCACGCGCGCTCCGGGAGCCGACGGCACACCGCCGATGCAGTTGCGCACTGAAAGTGCGCTGGCGATTCCAGATCTCGATCAATACTCAACCGATGCTGCGGTAGAGATCGATCGCGGGGATTCGGTTGTAAGGTCGGTCGGGATGGATTACGACAACATCGAACGCATCGTCAGGTTTCGATCGAAGGTGCGCGGCACGATCGCGCCTGCCACGTCCAAAGAGGCAGCGCGATGAAGACCTCCGCGATGGCGTTGATCCTCGCGCTTGCGGCAATGCCTGCATTCGGCGAAAAGGCCGATCGTTCGAAGCCGCTGAACTACGAAGCGAATCAGGGCGAATGCGACGATCTGAAGCAGATATGCGTGCTGGTGGGCGATGTCGTGCTGACCAAGGGCACGCTGCGGGCTGCGGGCGAGCGCGTTCAGATTCGCAAGGATCCGGAAGGCTACCAATACGGCGTCATCCTTGCGGCGCCTGGCAAGCTGGCCACGTTTCGCCAGCGGCGCGATACCAGCAAACCGGGAACGGAGGAGTTCATCGAAGGGCATGCGGAGCGCATCGAATACGACGAAAGGGAAGACACGGTCAAGCTGATCACGCGCGCGCGTGTTCGCTTGCTCGAAAACGAAGTGCAGCGCGACGAACTGCGCGGCGATGCGATCACCTACGATCAGCGCAATGCGAAGTATTTTGTGACGGGCGGTAAACCCTCTGCCGATCCGAACAATCCGGATGGCCGCGTGCGCGGGACCATCGCGCCGCGTGCCGAAGCACCGGCGCCCGCATCGAGCGCCACGCTGACGCCGGCCAGAGATCTTGCGAATCCGCGCCGCGAATAACCCGAGCATCAGGCTGAAGCATGGACGCGGATCTGGTCGAGCAAAGCGCAGTGCAGGCGCCCGCGATCGAACACAACACGCTGGTAGTGGAGAACCTGCAGAAACGCTACGGCAGCCGCACCGTCGTCAAGGATGTGTCGCTAACCGTCGAAAGCGGCGAAGTCGTGGGCTTGCTCGGACCGAATGGTGCAGGCAAGACGACGTGCTTCTACATGGTGGTCGGGCTGCTGCCCCTCGACGGCGGGCATATCACTTTGAACGGTTCGTCCATCGCGCACCTGCCGATCCATCGCCGTGCACGCATGGGCCTTTCTTATCTGCCGCAGGAAGCTTCCGTTTTTCGCAGGCTCACCGTTGAGGAAAATGTTCAAGCGGTGCTCGAACTGCAGCTCGACCACGACCGGCGCCCGTTGCGTCGGCCCGAGATTGCGGAGCGACTCGACGCGCTGCTCGACGATCTGCAGATCGCCCATTTACGCACCAACACGGCGCTGTCGTTGTCAGGCGGAGAGCGGCGGCGGGTCGAGATCGCGCGCGCGCTGGCGTCGCGGCCGCGTTTTATCCTGCTCGATGAGCCGTTCGCCGGTGTCGACCCGATCGCAGTGCTCGAAATCCAGCGCATCGTTCGCTTCCTCAAGGAACGCGGGATCGGCGTGCTGATGACCGACCATAACGTGCGTGAGACGCTCGGTATTTGCGACCACGCCTACATCATCAACGAAGGGGTGGTCCTCGCCGCCGGCCGCCCGGAAGAGATCGTCGGCAACGAAACCGTTCGACGGGTTTATTTGGGCGAACACTTTCGCATGTAATGCATCACGATCAAAGCGTGAAACGGTCACTTTTATTGGTTCTTCTCGCGCCGGCATTCGCACAGGCAAGCATGACGCCGCGTGGTCGAAACCGATCCTTCGGCACCCGCCGCGCTCGGCCACTGGGAGCTTTTCCACATCCGCGCCAGCGCCGGAAGCGGCGACGCGATGTTCTTTCCGCTCTTGTTGATCTTCACCTGCATGCCCGCGCTGATCTACCTGCTTGTATTGCTGGCGATTTCGCGCCGCGCGGCTACCGCCGCTGCTGCGTAATAAACGTCGCATGAAACCGAGTCTTCAACTACGGCTCTCTCAGCATCTGGCGTTGACACCGCAGCTACAGCAATCGATCCGGTTGCTGCAGCTGTCGACGCTGGAACTGAATCAGGAGCTGGAGCAGGCGCTGGCGGACAACCCGCTGCTGGAGCGCGACGATGATCCGCAAGGGCTCGCGATGCGCATCAAGCCCGACGGCTCGATCGTCATCGACGTGCCCGCATCCACTGCCGACGCCGCCCCGACGGCC
>JBGTEW010000156.1:0-5346 GCA_041747615.1 Burkholderiaceae bacterium
GACGACCACGGGGCCAAGTCGTCAACCCTTCCGCATCAGTCGGATCACATCTTCAAGGCCTGCATGATTCCAGTGCTGTTCCCGGCATCGGTGCAGGAATACCTGGATCTCGGTTTGCACGGTTTTGCGATGAGCCGTTACGCCGGCGTGTGGGTCGGGATGAAGACGGTGACCGAAGTGGTCGAAGCGTCGGCATCGGTGATCGTCGATCCGGAACGATTAAACATCGTCATCCCGACCGATTTCGCGATGCCGCCAGAGGGACTGAACATCCGCTGGCCCGACGGCGCACTCGAGCTGGAAGCGCGGCTGCTCGATTACAAGCTATACGCCGCGCTCGCGTACTGCCGCGCCAACAAGCTGAATCACACGGTGATCGATTCGCCGCATGCGCGATTCGGCATCGTTGCCAGCGGCAAGGCGTATCTGGATACGCGGCAGGCGCTGTCGGATCTCGGCCTCGACGAGCAGACGTGCACGGACATCGGCATTCGCTTGTTCAAGTGCGGCATGGTGTGGCCGCTCGAAGCGACCGCAGTGCGCTCGTTCGCCGAAGGTCTGGAAGAGATTCTGGTGGTCGAGGAAAAACGCCAGTTGCTCGAGTACGCGCTGAAGGAAGAACTGTTCTCATGGATCGGCACCGGCAAGCGAGTACCTCGCGTGATCGGCAAGTTTGACGAAAAGGACGGCGGAGAGTGGGCGGTGCCGCAAGGTAACTGGATTCTGCCGGCGCATTACGAGTTTTCACCGGCGATCGTCGCGAAAGCGATCGCGCAGAGGATCGGCAAGCTCGAACTGCCGGCCGAGATCCGCGCGCGCATGCAGATGCGCCTTGCAATCATCGATGCCAAAGAGAAAGCGCTCGCGGTACCGCGAGTCGTGACGCAGCGTACGCCGTACTACTGTTCTGGCTGCCCGCACAGCACTTCGACCGTCGTGCCGGAAGGCTCGCGCGCGATGGCCGGTATTGGCTGTCATTACATGGCGATCTGGATGGATCGCAATACCAGTACCTACACGCAGATGGGCGGCGAAGGCGTGCCCTGGATCGGTCAGGCACCGTTTACGCATGAGAAGCACATCTTTGCGAATCTCGGTGACGGCACTTACTACCACTCGGGCTCGCTTGCAGTGCGTGCCGCGGTCGCGGCGAATGTTTCGATCACCTACAAGATTCTGTTCAACGACGCCGTCGCGATGACGGGCGGCCAGCCGCACGACGGGCCGCTCACGGTGCCGGCAATCACGCAGCAGATGGCCGCTGAGGGCGTGCGCAAGATCGTCGTCGTCACCGATGAACCGCACAAGTATCCGAAGAATGCCGGCTTTGCGGAGGGCGTCACGGTGCATCACCGCGACGAGCTCGACCATATTCAGCTCGAGCTACGCGACTACGCCGGCGTCTCGGTGATGGTGTATGACCAGACATGCGCCTCTGAGAAAAGGCGTCGCCGGAAGAAGAACACTGCAGAGAAAACTCACTTTCCGGACCCTGCGCGCCGCGTCGTGATCAACGAACTGGTATGCGAGGGCTGCGGCGATTGCAACCTGAAATCGAACTGTCTGTCGGTCGAGCCGCTGGAGACCGAGTTCGGGCGCAAGCGCAAGATCAATCAGTCGAGTTGCAACAAGGATTACTCGTGCCTGAACGGCTTCTGTCCGAGCTTCGTCACCGTGGAAGGAGGGCAGTTAAAGAAAGGTAAGGCCAGCGCGGCCGACAACGTTCCGGATCTGCCGCAGCCGGCACTGCCGTCGCTGCGGCCGCAGGGTGCGTACGGCATCGTCATTACCGGTGTCGGTGGCACCGGCGTGGTGACCATTGGCCAGCTGCTGGGCATGGCTGCGCATCTCGAGGGTAAGGGAATCTCGGTGCTCGACATGGCGGGCCTCGCGCAAAAAGGCGGCGCGGTGTTTTCGCACGTGCAGCTTGCGCCGACACCGGAAGCCCTGTATGCGACCCGTATCGCGATGGGCGATGCGGATGTCCTGCTGGGTTGCGACCTGATCGTGACGACCAGCAACGAGGCGCTGTCGAAGATCCGATCGGGAGTCACCAAGGCGGTGGTCAATACGACCGAATCGCCGACCGCGGACTTCGTGCGCAATCCGAACTGGCAGTTCGGCACTCCAAACCTGGCAACCCAGGTGCGCGAAGCAGTCGGGGGAGAGTGCGCGTTCGTTGACGCCAACGCGCTGGCCACCGCACTGATGGGCGACGCGATCTATACCAACCCGCTGATGCTCGGCTACGCCTGGCAAAAGGGCTGGATTCCGCTTGCGTACGAGACGTTGCTGCGTGCGATCGAGATCAACGCGATCGCGGTCGACGCCAACAAGAAGGCATTCGAATGGGGCCGTGCCGCTGCGCACGACGTCGAAACCGTAAGGCGCATCGCCTTCCCTGACAATGTCGTCGAGCTGAAACGGGTTGCGAACTCACTCGAGGAAATCGTAGCCAGGCGCATTCAGTTCCTGACCGGCTATCAGAACGGCGCGTATGCCAAGCGCTATGCCGACCTGGTCGAGCGCGTGCGCAAGGTCGAATCCGACCGGCTGCAGTCGACCCGTGTGACCGAAGCAGTGGCGCGCTACTACTTCAAGCTGCTTGCCTACAAAGACGAGTACGAAGTCGCGCGGCTGCATTCCGATCCGTCGTTCCGCGCGAAGATCGCAGCACAGTTCGATGGCGATTACCGGCTCAACTTCTATCTGGCGCCGCCGATCATCAGCAAACCCGATGCAGTCACCGGCAAGGTCGCCAAGAAACGCTTGGGACCGTGGATGATGCCGGCGTTCTCAATGCTGGCGCGCCTAAAGTTCCTGCGCGGCTCGGCGTTCGATGTGTTCGGCTACTCGACCGAGCGCCGCACCGAGCGCCGGCTGATCGGCGAATACGAAGCGACGATCGAAGAAATCCTGGCGCGGCTGTCATCCGACAATCATGACCTCGCCGTTCATTTGGCCAGCATCCCGGACGACATTCGCGGCTATGGCCACATCAAGGAAGGCAACCTGAAAGTCGCCCGCATCAAGTGGGATGATTTGCTGGCTCGCCTGCGGGGGCAGGCGAAGGCACAGGTCATTTCGATCACACCGAAAGCCGCCTGAACTAGCCGCGCCGAAATCGCTGACTTGCCTGCGTGGGTGTGGCGCGTCCGCCCAGTGATGTCCGCTTTCGCGCGCGTTTTGCGTCCCTTCGCCGCAGCTCTTCGGCGGTCCGAACGCCAAGGTTTCTTATCGGGCGCACAGCGAGATGATCGAGTTCAGACCTTCGCAGACGGACTCAAACACCGAGGGGGAAATTTGTTTCCACGGGTGTGGCCGGGCTCTTCGCATGCGCCAGTCGAACGATTTCGGCTGGTGGGAGAGAACGTAACCGATATCGCCCCTGGGGCCGGCGAACTCTACCGCGAACGGATTCGTTTCATTCGATTCAGCGTGAGTCATTGGAACGCCGATCACGATGCCCGTGCGCTCATTGAACGCCCTGGTGGATAACACCATCATCGGATTTTCTTCCTTCATCTCGCGGCCCGCCTGCGGATTGAAGTCGATCCATATCATGTCGCGGCGATCCGGCACCCATAGCCTGCTGGGTGCCGCCATCAGAACACTTCGGCGCCCATACGACCGCTCGCCATCGTTTCGCCGCCATGGACGGCTGGATCAAACGCCTTGAGCTTCTGCGCCAGCGTCAGCTTCGGCTTGCCGGCCTGGCGAACGAGTATGCCGCCCTCGACGACCTCGATAGTGACGGGCTGTCCTCGCGCGAATCGAGCAGCTTTGGCGATCGGCGCCGTGATTCGCACCCCCAGCCCGTTCCCCCATTCCTGCACCTTCTGTTCCGCCTTCACCGATGCCCGCATCAGGATGTCCACAAGAAAAAGATATTTTGACAAGTCTAAACATCAGGGCACAAGTGTGTCAACATGTATAAACATCTCGCTTTAGATCATGGTCTCGATCACCTGGCGTAGGTCGGTGCTGTGATGCCGGGCAAGCGCCTGAAGAACCGATCGGTTTGAGCATTACAAGCAGTCATCTCGAGCTATACCGTGTACCGCTTATGCCAGCTGTCCGGAAAGGTAAGTCCGTTGGCGTAGACAAAGCGAATCAGCTGACCGTGGTGCTGAACCTCGTGTTCAAGCAGCCCAAACGCCAGATCGATCTGCGCATCCGCCAGATTGGCGAAATCGATTCGGCCCAGACGCTCGTGCGTTTGCTCCAGCGCGACCAGCACGGACTGCTTTACACGCGGCGTCTTCAGGCTGCACGCAAAACCCTTCCAGCCACCCTCTTCGATCGCCTTGAGGTAACTCTCGCGCGCGCCAACGATGCACCAGAGCTGACCTGCGATTCGGTTGGAGGGAAGTTTCGGCAGATCGAGGTCAAGGTGAGTCTCCTCAAGATGCGCGACGAGGTCGTGCGTTAGCTGGGCTGCTCGATCCAATTGCGTCTTCAGTCTCTCGTTCATCGCATTTTTCTACCATCAGACTCGCCGGGTGCACTCACGGCTTCACCGGCTCCTGCACGATCGGATCGGGCGGAGGTGGCTCACTGGGCAACTGCGCCAGGACGCTGTCCCAGACTTCGTCGTTCGTGTCGGTGAAGCGCAGCCGCACCGGCAGCCACTGGAACTCGGGCGCCATCCAGATCTCGACCCTGCGCTTCGCGTCCGGGCCCCGCTTGCGGTCGATCTTCAGCGTGAGCACGTCGGTACCATCGATGCGTATCGGCTCGAACCCTTCGACGACGAACGAGTATTTCTCAACATCGCGGCGCGCAACCGCGAAGGTCACCTCGGAACCGGGTGCAAACCGCCACGGGTATGCCTGCGCCAGCAGCGGCAGATGGAATTGCAGCGATAGCGGGTCCTGCGTGCCTTCGCCGAAGAACGCCGGTTGTCCGGCACCGCGGCCGACGAAGCTCACAGCATTCATTTTCCAGTCGAAGTCCGCGCGCAGTTCGCGGTTCGCAATTTCAATGATCTCGACATAGTTGTCGGGCGCGATGCCGAACGGCTTCAGCGTTCCGGTCGATCGCAGGTCGAGCAGTCCGGATGGCTCGACTGTCCGCAGCCAGAGTTCGTAAGTGGCCTTGTCGGGATCGATCGACCAGTCGACGTAGGTCAGCGCTGTGATGCCGACCAGGCGTGTATAGGTGGTGCGGTACACGATGCGACCCTTGGTCGGCAACGCCTGTGCGCCTGGCGGCAACTGCGACGAATCCGCAATCGGCGCCGTGGGCGGCTCCGGTGCCGGTGGCTCGGGAACAGGCTCCGGCGGCACGGGTTCGATCACCGGTTCGGGCGCTGGAACGGGCTCAACGGCGGGCGCGATCGTCGGC
>JBGTEW010000157.1:0-2275 GCA_041747615.1 Burkholderiaceae bacterium
GCGGGCGCACGCCTGCCGAGGTGCTGGCGGCGCTGCGCCTGTATGTCGAGGAGCTGGACACGCAGGAGCGGTTTCTGTTGATCAAGCTGATCGGAGGGGGATTCCGGGTCGGTGTGTCGCGGCTGCTGGTCACGCGTGCGCTGGCCGAACATTCGGGCCTCGATGCAAAGCTGATCGCGCAGCGGATGATCGGCTACACCGACGTTGCGGTGGCGCCGGGAGCAGCGCGCTACGTTTCGCTGCTCGACACCGGCGATCGGGCGGTCGCCGAAGGCCATCCGTATCCGTTCTTCCTGGCGCACTCGCTAACATTGCCGCTGGAGCTATTCACCGAAACGCTTGGTCCACCCGCCGACTGGCTGATCGAATGGAAGTACGACGGCATTCGCGCGCAGCTTGTCAAGCGGGCCGGCACGGTGTGGCTATGGTCGCGAGGCGAGGAGCTGATCACCGAGCGGTTCCCTGAAGTTGCGCAGCGTGCACAGTCGCTGCCCGACGGCACCGTGCTCGACGGCGAACTGCTGGCGTGGCGTAACAATGCGCCGCAGCCATTTGCACTGCTGCAAAAACGGGTGACCCGCAAAACGGTCACGGCGGGCGTTCTGCAGGAAGCGCCGGCGATCTTTCTCGCGTACGACGCACTCGAGTCAGGCGGCGAGGACCTTCGATCTCGTACCCAGCGCGAGAGGCGAGCGGCGCTTGAGCAGCTGGCAGACACCACCGGCGTGCAGATATCGCCGCGCGTCGAGGGCGAATCGTGGGAGGCGCTGGCGCAGCTGCGCGGGCAGGCTCGCCAGCGCGGCGTCGAAGGCTTGATGCTCAAGCACAACGAATCGACCTATCGCATTGGCCGCACCAAGGACGCGGAGCGCGCCAACTGGTGGAAATGGAAGATCGATCCGTTCGCGATCGACGCCGTTCTGGTGTACGCGCAGCGCGGCCATGGCCGGCGCGCCAGTCTGTACTCCGATTACACCTTCGCCGTTTGGACCGGCCAGGTCGGCTCACCGGAGCGTGTGCTGGTGCCATTTACCAAGGCCTACTCGGGATTGACCGACGAGGAACTCCGCAAGGTCGACGCTGCGATCCGCCGAACTACCGTCGAGAAGTTTGGGCCGGTGCGCAGCGTCACACCGACGATGGTGTTCGAGATCGGCTTCGAGGGGATTCAGCGCTCGCCGCGCCATAAAAGCGGCATAGCGGTCAGGTTTCCGCGCATCCTGCGCTGGCGCCAGGACAAGCCGGTTGACGAAGCGGATACGCTTTCGGCGTTGCAGTCTCTGCTGGATCGCGCGGCCAGCGCGCAGGCGTAGACTTCCCGCGTCGCCGAACCGCGGCGATAAACTTCAAGGAGGCATTCGATGAAGCGTTTTGTTTCTGTTGGGGCAGCCCTCATGCTGTTCATGAGCGCCGCTTTGGCCAATAGCTGCCCCACCATGATGAAAAAGATCGACGATGCGATGGCAGCGAAGCCGAAAATGACCGACGCCCAAATGGCAGAGGTCAAGAAGTACCGGGCCGAGGGCGAAACTATGCACAAGGCCGGAAAGCACAAGGAATCGACAGCTGCGCTTGCCAAAGCGATGGCGATGTTGAACATCAAGCCGTAGAAGACCGCAATTAATGACGCCGCCTGCGGGCGGCGTTTTCTTTTTCAGCGCGTAAGCGAAGCGTGACGAATCACGGACTTCCGCCCGGCCCGAACGTTGGCACGCAACTGCGCGCTCTGCGTGCAAAAAAAGTGCGGGCCGAACGTGAACAGAATGCCTCCGTCCATCCTGGCCCGTTGACGCCGAGCAGGGCGCAGTTAACGCTACCGAGCGCCGACGGCTGGTTTGCGGCGCACGGCTGGCAGCCGTTCGAGTTTCAGCGCGAGGTGTGGCGGCATGTGGCCGAGGGACGCTCTGGGCTTCTGCATGCAACCACCGGCGCGGGCAAGACCTATGCGATGTGGTTTGCGCTCCTCAATCGCGCTCTTTCGGGTGAAGTGCGCGCCGGTGGCTTGCGGCTGTTGTGGCTGACGCCGATGCGCGCGCTGGCGGCCGACACGGCGTGCGCACTGGCCGCACCGCTTGATGATCTCGGCCTTTCGTGGACGGTGGGTGTACGCACCGGCGACACCGATGCCGGTGAGCGCACGCGACAGTCGAAGCAGTTGCCCGAAGTCCTGATCACGACACCCGAGTCGCTGAGCCTGATGCTGTCGCGCGCCGATTCACGCGAGACGTTGTCGGGCCTCGCAATGATCGTCGTCGATGAGTGGCACGAATTGATC